>JAFGFK010000063.1 GCA_016931135.1 Candidatus Sumerlaeota bacterium
AATGGTTTTGCTGGGGTGCTTGATCCAGAGGGTCCCCCAGGTGCAACTGGCGCAGGCAAAATCCTGACCTTCCGCGTCAAAGCCGTGGCTACTGATCTCTTCCACACTATTACCACGCCGCAAGCTTATCTTACAAGCTATTTTGGTGATCCCTTTGCAGATACCAAAGGGTGCGTTTTTGCTTATTACAAAGATACGAACGGCTGGATCGTGGCAAGTTTTGGTCCCGACACGGATGAGAACGATGAAGATCCCATCGTTGGAGACATCGGTTTTTCAACGCCTTATACGGTTGAAACTCGTTACGACTCCAGAATTGCTCAACCCAGCGAGCTGCTGGTTACGGGTGATGGGCAATCCGGAGAGGCTTGCACCTATGACCCGACAAATGGTACTGTTACATCAGGCGATATTTACAGGGTGAAGCAGTAAAATTTGTTTGTCCTTAAGGACATAAAAAGGCAGATTGGGTATTTGATATTCAATCTGCCTTTTTTCTTGAACGCGCCTTTTCCGTTTCTTATTGAATATACTGTTACAATATAGTTAATATCTGGTTGGATCGAAATATGGATTATTTTCATAAAGAACCTTCGGAAAAGCCCAAATCCAGAAAATGGCTTGGCTGCCTGATCGGGTGTCTGGTTGTTTTTGCGTTCTTTATCCTTTTTTTTATCTTTCTCGCCTGGCTTCTTTTCAGGGCGCGCCCCCCTGTTCCTGAAGACAGATTCTTTTCTCCCGAGGTCTCCGGTTTTGCGCGTTTTCAGGTTGACGCCCTCCAACAGGAACCCGCTAAAGAACTCCTGATAAATCTTATCAAAGAGTCCAGCTCCCCATCGGAAAATCAGCAGGATCAGGAAATAAATCCTGAAGGTTTATGGGCAGCCTTCGATCTCATACTTCATAAAAGACATTACGTCTATTTCTATCAGGGAGAGGATGAGAATCTCGAATTTCTCCTCGTGATCGGTTTGAAGCGTTTTCACTGGATTGTCAGATCTTTCCTGAAGGGCTCAAAAGCCGAGGGATTCCAGGAGTTGACGCTCCCAAAAGGCGAAAAAGGTCGCCTCTTCAAGTTGGAAAATGACAAAGGCGATAAATTTGTCGCCATCACCAACGTCGCTTTCTTCGCCTCCAATTCTGAAGACAGAATCAGAAACGCCCTTATCCTTGTCCGTTCAAAAACCCCATCTCAAAATCTTGATCCTTCCGTGGAAAACCTTCTTCCGCCGGATAACCCTGATGACATGTTCAATGGAGCTCTCTTGTGGAAGGGGGAGTTTACGGATGATATCTATAATCGAGTTATCGAGAAAAATAAAGAACTGGAGAAACTGATCGATCCCATTTATCAGATTCTTTCGGAGGAGACAATCGATGGGGCGCAGGTCAGATGCGGGCTTTCTTCTCCCGATTTATTGAAAATCACTCTCCAGATTCGCTGTCTCGATGAATCCAGGGCGTCGTTTCTGGCGAAAAGCCTGACCAAGGCTCTCAGTCATGAAGAAATCCCCGAATCTATCGAAAAAACCTGCTCTTCTTCCGGTAATATGGTTCAGATCGAACTCCTTATCCCGGGCGTTGAAACCTGGCTGAAGGATAGATTCAAAGAAAATTAAACATTGATTTTAAATGACTTATAGAATACTAATATCAAACGACGATGGGATTGACGCCCCGGGTCTTATTGCCTTGTACGAGGCGGTTTTTTCTATCGCCGAGGTTACCGTAGTCGCCCCCGCTTCTGAAAGAAGCGCCATTGGGCATGCCATCTCTGTATATAGCGATCTTACGCTTGTGGAACGAACGCGGAATGGCAAAATCTGGGGTTACGGCTTGGATGGCACTCCCGCTGATTGCGTGAAATTCGCCATTACGCGTTTGATGAAAGATTCACCCCATCTGGTTCTTTCCGGAATCAACAGGGGGGAAAATATCGGGAATTCCATCTTGTATAGCGGAACGGTGGCTGCAGCCATCGAGGGGGCAATGTATGGGATTCCTTCCATCGCCCTTTCCCTTGCCGCCCTTGCCCCGAAAATACCCCGTTTCGATTACGCGGCGCGCTTCTCCTCCCGCCTTGCCCTGAGCGTTCTCACGAAAGGACTTCCAAAGGGCGTTCTCCTCAATGTCAATATCCCCAATGTACCGGAAAATGAAATCCGCGGCGTTGTCGTATCCCGCCAGGGAAAATCCATGTTCGAAGACCTCTTTCAACATCAGGGGGAGAAAAACGGGATTCCGGCATTCCGCAATGTGGGCAATAAACTCCTCAACAGCTCCGAAGAAAAGGACTACGACGATATCGTTCTCCAGGAGAATAAGATATCAATCACGCCTCTTCAATATGACCTCACCCATCATGAGATTCTTCCGGAGATGGATCGCTGGATTCGCCAGGAAGTGGAATCCGAACTTTTCGGAGTAGAAAAACCAGGGCAAAACCCGAATAGCCAATCCATAGAGGATCGATAAGCCCCACCCGGTAACGGATATCCGGTTGACTCAGGATATAAGGGATGCATATTGATAAAGAGGATGCCACTACCAGGAGGGCGTAATCGCGCAAAGCCCCCTTTTCCTTCAAGGATAGAACGATCCCAAACCATCCCAAAAGCAAAACAGGGGCCATGGATAACAGGGCTATGATCCTTTGAGCGGGCGCGTTACTGATGAATGGACCCCAGAAATGCAGCAGCTTTCTTATAGTCAATCGCAGGAAAAAACCCGGATTTTCCCCGATATACCCTTTTGCCCTGTTTGCGTAATACTCCCCGATTTCGATCTCTTCCCGGGCGTTTTTGTAAAATCGCATCTGGGTCAATTCCTGGAAATTATCCGGAACAGTAAGCAGTCCTTCCGCGCCATACCACTTCATCGCATAATAATTATAGCGCGTAACGCCATGGGCGAAGGTGATCGGAAAATTTGTGGATACCGCCACCAGCTTTCCGCTTACCATGAAATTCCGGATCGTCCAGGTTCCCACCACTACAATAACCGGTAATAGAAAATAGACGCAAACGGATTTAATACGCTCACGAGGGATTACCCGGAATGTCCTCAACAGCCATAGCGCTAATATCGGCAAGGTAATAAGCAATACGGATTTATTCAGAACAGCCATCCCGAACAGAATCCCCCCAAAAAGCAATCCCTTCTTTTTTAATGGATGAGACGATTCCAGAAGGATGAGCAGAACAAGAATCCACAGGAAACGCCCCGATACCTCTGTGAGTATCTGGGAAGCCTGAAGGATGAAAGCCGGGTATATCGCGGCAATCAATCCCGCTATCCACGATGCAGACCTCGATCCGGTTATCTTTTCCGTCAGTCTTTTCAATAAAAGGCAATGGAACGCCCCTATGATCGCCTGGATCATGGCGACTGCAGAAAGATTCTGTTTTCCGAAAACAAGATATATCAACGCCAGAAACGCAGGATACGTCGGGCCTCTGAACGCCGTTGGTTCTCCTGATGGAGCGGTGAATTCTCCCTGAAGCGTCTTTTGCGCGAGATGATCATAATCCGTGGAATCGTTCAGCCTTGTGAGAACGCCTTCCGCTGTTGGGGGGCGAAGGATCACGCAACAGATTCTCGGAACCAGGGCAAGAATAAAAAGACCGATCACGCAATACCGCAGCTTTGCGTCCCTTTGTTTTTCCATTAATTTCATAATTTGTTTGACCGCGCCGGCTCTGTATAAATATTTATCTTCCGGACTTTTTCAAAAAGTCAGGATGTTACGAAGAAAACAAATTGTCATTATTTTCAATGGAAAAGAATATGCGGATTGCGGTTTTAACTCTCGGTTGCGATAAAAATACGGTCGATAGCGAATACATCGCCGGTCTTCTCTCTGAAAAGGGACATCGCATCGTTCCTCCCGATCAAAACCGCTTTTTCGACGCCCTGATCATCAATACATGCGGCTTCATCGATCGCGCAAAGGAGGAATCCGTCCAGGCGATCCTTACTTGGGCAGCGGAGAAGTCATTGCGTCTTGAGAGAAAGGGCGCCTCTTTTCGTTTATTCGTTGTGGGCTGCCTTGCCGAGAGATATGGCGCCGATCTTGCCTCCCTGATTCCCGAGATCGACGGCATGGCAGGGGTGGGAAGATGGAAAGAAATGGTCCGCATGGTCGAAGGGAAATCCCGCCCGGGCATTATCCCGCTTTTGACA
>JAFGFK010000512.1 GCA_016931135.1 Candidatus Sumerlaeota bacterium
CCCATAAACGCAATCAGGCAGAATGCGCCGATCATGGGTTTGGAAACAGGAAGTATAATGTTCCAATAAATGCGGAATTCATTGCAGCCATCGATCCTGCCGGCGTCCAGAAGGTCGTCTGGTATATGGAGCATGGATTGGCGGAAGAGAAATATCCCGAACACGCCTACCATTCCGGGGATAATGAGCCCCCACAGGGAATCCATGAGCTTCAGATGATAAATAAGCTCGTAAAGGGGTCCCAGCATCACCTGCCCGGGTATCATCATGGTGGCAAGCATCAGGGTCATGACCGCCTTTTTCCCGCGGAATTCATACTTGGCAAGGGCAAAGCCCCCTAGTGAGGAGAAAAAGAGCCGGGTCATAACGCACATTCCGGAAACGAAGAAGCTGTTCATGAGAAATCGAAAAAATGGAATCTCCCTGAAAAGAAGCCGGAAATTATTGAGCGTGGGGTTCGGCGAAAAGAAAAGGTAATGGAATAAATCCTCCTTTCCCTTGAACGCCGCAGCAATAAGCCACACCATGGGAGTCAGCATGATAACCGTTACAAGGAGGAGCATGGAATATACCAAAAACAGCGTGAGATTCCTTTTCATAGCTATGCCTCCCTCTTCCACATCCGGGTGAATCGAACCTGCGCGAGGGCAACGAAGAAGACGCCAAGGGCGAGGGTCCACCCAATAGTGGAGGCGTAACCAAGGTCTCCGGCTTCGAATCCCTTGAGATATAGATACATGACAATGGTCAAGCCGGCATTGCTTGGTCCTGGGGATTGATTCAGAAGAACATAAGGAAGTTCAAACAGTTGAAAGGAACCTATAGTTGAAAGGATCATGACAAAAACCGCCACTGGCTTGATCGAGGGAAGGGTCACATGGAGGAAACGCTGGAAGGCGTTGGCGCCATCCACATGCGCGGCATCGTACAAATCCTTGTCAACTGCCTGGAGCGCCGCGAGAAAATAAATCATGTTAAATCCCACATACATCCAAAGGGAGGTCAGGATAATCGACGGCATGACAAGTCTGGGATTGACAAGCCATTTGGTATCTGCGGGAATGCCGGGAATAAAAAAATGAAGGGTTCGATTCAAAAGCCCAAACTGAGGGGCGAATATGATTCCAAAGAGAACCGCCACAAATACCTGGCCGAAAAGATGAGGAGAGAAAAAGGAAAACCGAAAAAAATTCCTTGCCTTAATCAATTTGTTGTTCAAAAGAATCGCCAATCCCAGACTCAATGGCAGTTGGAGAAATACGGAACACAGGGCAAAGATCGTGGTATTCTTCACGGCAGTGTGAAAGTCCGGATCGGAGAACAGGAACGCGAAGTTTTCCCATCCCACAAATACCCTGGACCTGGGGCCGCTTGTGATGTAAAAAGAAAGCAGAAGACTTTTCACAAGGGGATATAAACCGAACACACAGAAAAGGATAATAAAAGGAGAAATAAACGCATAAGGAGCGGCTTTTCTCTGCAATCGATAAAATCGGAAGGAAATTGCGTTCAAAAGGGATTCCTCCTTTGAATTCTCCTGATGTCATCCGCCGCCTTTTTGAGCCGTTTTCTGACAAAATCATCGAATCCGTTTTCTCCATTTTTGGAATAATAGGCATGACAGGAAGAGAGAGCCTCCCCAAGCTTTGCCTTGGCAATGCCGACATAGGGGCTTGTATATTGAGGTGGAACATCATCCGCCAGATCGATGTATAATTTTCCAATCGGCTGATCCGACCAATAGGGGCGCTTTTCAGAAAAAACAGCGTGATCCCAGGCTTCGCGCAAGGGAGGGATGATGTTGGTTTCCCGGAAACGATCCGCAAGATCATCTCTATTTAAATAAATGACCTCGACAAACTCCCGGGCAAGCTCGATGTTCTTGCAATTTTCCGTAATGCCGAGCATGGTTCCCCCCATGGTGCTGGTATGACGCCCCCCGGATTCAAAGGATGGAAGCGGCATGAGCGCCATTTTTCCGGCGACTCTTGGCACATCGGTCTCTACGCTCTTTGTCATCCAATCCGGACATAAAAAGCTCAGGATATAACCATCTTCAAGGGATTTGGTGAAAACAACGCCCCCGCCAATATCATTCCCTATGCGTTCCGTCCCGGTTACAAGAGGTATATACCATTTCATAGTCTCAACCGCTAGATCATTATCCAGGATCACATTACCGTCCTTATCGAAATATCCCCCCCCACGTTGAAACAAGAGAACCTCGATATGGGCGCGGTTGCTTTGGCTGAACTGGATCATGTAGCGTTCACCGGGTATGGTTACGCGTTTTCCTATTTCCACAAACTCATCCCAGGTTTTTACTTGAGAAAGATCTATCCCCTGCTTTTCGAAAATATCCCGGCGATAGGCAAGCATTACAGGATGCACATCATGGGGAAGTCCGAAGATTTTCCCGCGGTTCGTGTAGGGGGCGAACCGTGTTTCGACCATACGATCGTAGAGGCCGGAAGACTTCAGCCAGGGCGACAGATCGCGCAACCCGATATCCTCGATGGGTCCGCAGAAAAAACTGCCTGCCACGCTGATTTCCACCTCGACCATATCCGGAACATCGATGCCCGCCCATAAGGCAGAGCGAAGGCGGCTGGTTACCGCCGAGATATGAACTATTTGAAGATCGAGTTTGGTTCCGGGATGCGATTCTTCAAAGGAAGGGAGGAGCTTCTTATAGGCTTTATAATGCAAGTCTGCAAAAGTCCAGAGGCTCAGGCTGCTCTTCTTCCTTGCAACAGGATGAATTGCAAGCCAGAGAAAGGAAATAACTGTTAAAACGAATATGATAAACGGGGCAACGCCAAAGGGAAAAATATCGGAAAAATATCCGGACTTTTGCTTTTTTGAATCCATTTGATCAAACTATACTTTTGATCTTGACCTTCGTATCACAATTTCGGGATGTCTTTTAGATAATATTATATTCATAGTCAACATAAGAAAAACTTGTTGATAATAATTTTCATCTAATTGTCCCATTCGATAATGAGTCATGATACATCATTCCGGGGAAAATATTTTCGAGGATAGATTTCATGAATGTCGCGCAGATAAATAATGTTACCAAGACCTTCGGGAAAACGCATGCGGTGAACGATCTTTCCTTTGAAGTAAGAAAAGGCGAGATATTCGGGCTCCTGGGTCCCAATGGAGCGGGAAAAACCACATGCATTCGGCTGATGCTGGATATTTTCAAACCCGATCGAGGAACCATTTCCATCTTGGGCGGCGCAATGTCGGAAGAGAAGAAAGACAGGATCGGGTATTTACCCGAGGATCGGGGACTTTATCAGGACATCCCTTTGGAGCGGTGCCTGGTTTACCTGGGAACTCTCAAGGGGCTTTCCTCTTCAGAAGCGCGCAAACGCGTAACGCCCTTTCTCGAGAAATTCGATCTTTCCCTTCACAAGAAAAAGAAGATCAAAGAGCTCAGTAAAGGGATGCAGCAAAAGGCGCAGATCATAGCCACGCTCCTTCATCAACCCGAGCTTATCATCATCGACGAACCATTCAGCGGACTCGATCCGGTGAATACGCAAATGGTGAAGGACATGATCAGAAATCTGCGAAATCAGGGAACAACCATCCTGATGTCAACCCACCAGATGCGCCAGGTGGAGGAGCTTTGCGAGAGGATTCTCCTGATCAATGAAGGGAGGGGTGTGCTTTACGGCAAGCTGGAAGATATCCAGAGGCAGCATACGGGGAGCGATCTATATGTAAGAATCGATGGGAGCCTTCCCCCTCTTCCCTGCGTTCTGCAAATTGCATCATACAATAAAGGGTACAAACTCACCCTGGGAGAAGGAATTTCATCGCAGGAGATACTTCGAGCATTGATTGAGCGGAATATCCGGGTGGAACAATTTGAAATAGCGGTTCCGAGCCTGGATGAAATATTTATCCGGACCGTAAAGAAGGTGGGATGAAATTGAAGAAGTTCCTGCATATCGCCCAATTTGAATACATCAGGTTCGCAAAAAAGAAAAACTTCATTATATCGCTTCTCAGCGTTCCCCTTTTCATTTTATTTGTCTTTGGCTTGACCTTGCTTATCGTATCGAGCGAGAACCGGAAATCTCCGATCGGTTATGTGGATAAGGCGGATTTTTTGAAAGATCCCATCCCTGCTCCCCAAAGGAGCGGTTCCCCCAATGATCCATCTACGAGCGAGATGATTCCCATTATTCCCTATCGCTCGGAAGATGAAGCGCAAAAGGCGCTGGATTCAAAAGCCATCCAGGCGTATTACATTATCCAGGAAGATTACCCGGAAACGAACAATGTGGAACTGGTTTACAACAAAAGACCAGGAGGTAATGCGCGAAGACAATTCTGGGATTTCATGCAAATCAACAGTATTCGAAACATTCCGAGGGAAAAGGCGCTTCGCGTTGTTTCCGGATCGAACTTGATCATCCGTTGGCCCAGGGATTCGCCTGGAGGATTCCGCGAATTCTCCGAGAAGAATTTTTTCGCCAACTTATCCCCTCTTTTCGTTACAATCGCTTTTTTCTTTCTGATCCTTATGAGCGCAGGATATACGATGAACGCCTTTCATGAAGAGAAGGAAAACCGCACCATGGAAATCGTGATCACATCCATTTCCGGCAAGGAGATTATTCAGGGAAAGGTATTGAGCATTCTGTTGCTCTCCATGACTCAAATCATTGTTTGGACGGCGTTTATCATTTTTTCCGTTCTTGCAGCCAAATTCATGTATGGATTCAAATCCGTTCTGGATTTACTCCCCGCCGCGGGAATAGTGACAAAGATGATCCTTTTGGCAATACCAACTTATATCATGATAGCGTCTCTGATGGTGGGTGTGGGTTCCGTGGCGACAGATCCTCGCGAGGCGCATCAGATGACCATGATATTCATGCTGCCGATGATGTCCAGTTTCTGGCTCGCTGGAGTCATTATAAAAAATCCAGATGGACCGTTGTCTCTTTTACTGAGTTTCTTTCCCTTCAGCGCCTTTTCATCGATGAGTTTTCGTTTGACATTCTATCCAGTTCCCTACTGGCAGATTGCAGCAAGCGCGGGAATACTTGTCCTCAGCTGTCTGGGATCGATCTGGCTCGGGGCGAGGCTTTTCCGGTTTGGAATGCTCCGGTATGGTAAAAAATTCAATTTGAAGGAAATTTTTTCGAGAAAGATTTCCCATGAATAAAATTTATCACATCCTGCGTTATGAGATAATCACAACCCTGAGCAGGAAGTCGTTTTTATTTGTTGTATTCGGCGCGCCGATTCTTGCCGTTTTTATTTTCTTTATTATCTCCCAGATTAACAAGGGCAAATCATCGACTTTGGGAGAGTCAAAAGAATCCCCGGGAAAATCGGATGGACTCAAGGTGGAGGGTTATGTTGATTATTCAGGCTTGATCGAGGAAATTCCCGACGATGCGCCAAAGGGCGTCCTGATTTCTTATCCTGATGAAAATTCCTGCAAAGATAACCTGAGCTCGGGAACCATTTCCGCCTATTACGTCATTCCGGAGGATTACCTGGAAACAGGCGATCTGATCTACATGAATCCTCATTACAGTCCATCCGTATCGAGGGGGCAGTCCTGGGTGATGACAAGAACCATATCAGCCAACCTTCTGGGGAATGATCCTGCAAGTGTTGAGAAGTTCCGCCATGTGATGAATCTGAAGGAAAAACCTCTTGCCCCGATCAAGAAGAGCCGGGAACCGGAGGCGTCCAGTTTTGCCATGCCCTATGCCACTGCCCTGATATTCGTAATGATTTTAATGACGAGTTCGAGCCTTCTTCTTCACAGCGTCACGGAGGAAAAGAAGAATATGGTGATGGAGGTTCTGCTTTCTTCGGTTACTCCGCGACAGATATTAACCGGAAAGATACTGGGATTGGGCATAGTGGGGCTTATGCAAGGGGCGTTCTGGGCAGGCGCCGGATTTTCCATATTGTCGCTTCGAGGCGGCGCGCAACAAGTCTCTTTTGGATTTACTCATTCGATTTTCATACTCGGATGGATAATCGTATCCTTTATTTTTGGTTATTTTTTATACGCCAGCATGATGGCCGGTTTGGGCGCGATGTCGCCCAACATGAAAGAAGCCTCTCAGGCGACATTTCTGGTGATCTGGCCGATCATCCTGTGCCTTTCTCTTTCCGGATACCTGATTCCAAACGCTCACGGGTCTGTTGCCGTGTTTTTAAGTCTTTTCCCATTGACCTCGCCAATTGTGATGCTGATGCGGCTGGTGGTAGGAGGCGTTCCCTGGTGGCAACCCGTTCTGGCTCTTTTTCTCCTTGCGTTCGCCGCGATTCTTGTCGTTCGATCCGTAGCGAGGATGTTCCAGGCGTCTCTTCTTCTTTCAGGGCAACCAATGTCTGCGCGGCGGTACTACAGGGCGCTCCTGGGGCGCGGATAAAATGAATTCCCCGTTAAAGTTTCAACAGATATGATTATTATTTGCAGCATTTTACCTTTACCCGGAAAAAGATATATCCAACTTCCCATGATCCATCAACCATTTGACTGATTCCTGAACAGCCTGCAAGGAAGTGTAGCGGGGTTGATAATTCAGCAACTTCTGCGCCTTGGTAATGCTGCAACACGGGCTGTGCGCGATATGATCCCATGTCTGGTTGGCGTCATTTTCGGAAACGGTCTTCTTCCATTCATCCCACGGTAAGAATGCGAGATTTGCGGTTTGGCCGAACCAGGCAGCCATTTCTTCCGCAAAACCCCGCAAGCTTAAAGCGGCAGGCGATACCGCATGGAAATTTTCCCCTATCGATATGGATGGATTCTCCAAGGCGCGCATAAACGCCTGCGCCACATCATCCGCATGAACATGATGCACGGTTTCCAATCCCAGATTCGGCAACGCGAGTTCCTCCCCGCGCGCCAGTTTCTCAAATACTTCAAGATTGAAATTTCCCGCTGGATTGAGCGGAATCCAACCTGATCCCACAATATGCCCCGGATGAATCACAGTGGCGGGAAATCCGGCTCGATGCGCCTCTCCCAGAAGGTACGTTTCAATCGCCGCCTTGTTCTTACCATAATCACAGAACGGGTTTCGCGGTTGAGATTCTGTGGAAGGCGCCTGTACAATATGCCCATGCACCCAGATGGCGCCGCAATGGAGGAAATGACGAACCCTGCCTTGGAGGGCGGAAACCAGAGAACGCGCGCTGGCAGGGGAATAACAGATCAGGTCGATCACAATATCCGGTTCCAGCGCCTTGATCTCATTTCCAAAATCGCCGCTTTGTTCGGATTGAGCGCGATCGAGCGGAATCTGCCGCACTTTTTTCCATAGGGCATGAGGCAGGTAAGGCGTGCGTTGTTTCCTGCTGATGCAAATGACCTCATACCCCGCTTCCACCAATCTGGGAACAAGGTATGTCCCGATATGCCCTGTTCCGCCGATCACAATCACCCTGATCATGTATCGCCTCCTGTTAAAGAATTTTGCGGCTCGAAGAAAACTGCCATCGCAACCTGAACGAGGTAATTTGATTTCAAACCGAACATTCGCATCATGTCAAAAGGAAATTTCAACGCCCCGAACCAGAGGGCGCATCTTGATTCCATAACCAAGACAACATGAACAAATATAGGAGAAGCCCCGCGATGGGAGCGCGGGGCTTCGTTTCTATTCCTCGTATCTTTTTTATTCTATAATCTTATAACACTCCCCTTCGAATACTACGATCAGTTTTTCTCCCAGGGCAAGATATTTCCCGATTCCGCTTTTTTCCTTCAATAGCTGGAAATACTCATCGGAGAGGTACTTGATCTCCTTTATCTTCATCTCCTTTTCGTATTCGGAATCCACCCAGAATCCATCCAGGAAATAGAAGGTCTTGTCGCCAAGATGTTTGACCTGATCAGGCTGCGCCTTTTGAATCATTTCGCCTTCTTTGAGTCCCTTGATATCTCTGGAGCGAATGACAGCTTCGCGACCAACGGATTTTTCTCCCATGGTGGAGGGGGCGAACGCCTCGCTCTTGAACCGGACTGTATCATGTAATTGAAGCATTTGCTGTTCCGGTTGCGGGAAGGGACGCGGCGTCGGGCGCGCGGAAGAAAGCGCGCGATCATGATCCGGCTCCAAAACCAGGAAGGATGTATAAGGCGTCATGACGCCGTATTCCTTGCTGAGTTCGATTACTTCATCCTTGAGTTCCCTGTTTTCGCCCTTGAAGCGGATTTCGCTCAAGAGGTACCCGATTTTCCGGGTTGCCCAGAGCCGCGGGATGAAATCAAATTCTCGATCTTCTTTTGGGAATTTCTCCTCATACACGAATTCCTTTTTCTCGCCGTTCATGATTCCTTTCAGCGTGATGGCGGATGCGCCTTCTTCCGTATAACGCCCTACCATCATGAGTTGCGTTCCCTTGAAAAGATCGGGAAGAGCTGTAGGATAAACATCTTTGGTTTTGATTTTCCCCGGATCGATTTCCACATCCGCAAGAACCGGTTCGCTGACTTTATCGTAGAATGAAGAGACCTTGACCTCAATGTTTTCATCCGGGGTAACATATTCGGGGGTTCCCTTGTTTTCCTCTGCGAGTTTATCCAGGAGGTGGGTGTTGACTTCATGACCGACTCCGAAAACAAAAAGGCGGGTATTATTTTTATTGGCGTCAAAGGCGTTCTTGAGAATTTCCTCTATATTGGTTACCCCGATGGTGGGTTCGCCATCGGTGAGAAAAACCAGCATGGAGGGTCTTTTTGTATCAGAGAACATGGCGAGCGCCTTTTTGAGGGCGTCGTTGATGTTCGTGCCTCCTCGCGCCTGGAATTCCTCGATGAATTTCAACGCCTCATCCCTGTTGTCTTTATTTGCCTCGATCAGGTTTTCGGCGAGCGGATTTACGGCAGTGGCAAAATTGATAATGTTGAAGCGATCTTCCGGATTCAATCCCTCGATGCAGAATTTCAGGGCGTCCTTTGCCTGTTTGATTTTGCCGCCTCTCATGCTGCCCGATGTATCGAGAACAAACGCAATATCCTTTGGCATGGGTTTGGTTTTCACCTCTCCGGGAGAGATAAGCATGAGGAAATAACCCGCCTCCGAAGGTCTTTTCCTGTAAGTGAAGAGATTCAGCCCGATATCCTTATCGGAAACATGATAATAGAGAATGAAGTCCTTATCGGGGAGGGAGTTTTTCTCCTCGAAGCCGCAAACCGCCTCGTATTCATCCAGCTTGATATCAATCTCATGGGAGGGGGAATAGAGATTCTTTATGGGAGATTTGGATTTGATTTTCACGGAAAGCGAGACGTCTTCTATGGGTTTCGGGGAAAAGCGTTCCGTATCGAGCGGATAGCGATAGGAGATCATGCCGGCGTCGTATTTCAGGGTTTGGTGATAAGTGAGTTCGATTCTTTTCTCACCGTGGGCGGGAATGGGAAATACGCGGGCTTTGAAGAGGTTGCGCCCCATGTATTCGAGGAGACCCGGGTCTTTCATGCGGCGCACGATATCTTCGTAGATACGGCGCGCCTCATCGCGTTCCAGAATCTCGCCCTTTACCTTTTCTCCATCCATATACATGGCGAATTCGGAAATGGCTGCTTCTTCCGGAAGGGGGAATATATAGGTTCCTTCCATATCGCGATCGTGCGGATTGAGAAACACCTGGTCCACGTGAGTTGTCGCGACCTGGTTGTTGATATCGATATCGACGCGATGGTATTTGATGGGAAGGGGTTCAGGTTTTGGAAGGGGGCGCGGGCGTGGGCGGATATGAATCTCCGAAGGGAGAAAATACGGTTCTTCGATGATGATGATCCCATCGGAAAAGGCGTTTGCGCAAAGAAGAAGGAGAAGGGAAATTCCGAAAATCAATTTTATCCTTTTCATGGCTTGTTATCCTCCATTTTTCATGTCTCAATAAATAAGACAACGTAAGGATAGGAAATGTTCCGGGAAAAAAGCAAAGAAAAATAGAATCAACCTCGGCGTATTTCAATATCCCGATGAGTTCAGCATTTATAATTTCTATTGGAGATGCGTCTAAATCCTGGCAGGACGGATCTCCCGATCCGTCCCAAAACTATCGGAGGAAAAGACGGGTCAGGAGACCCGTCCCACTATTTTAAATAAGTCTCCTCAAAAAAATCTGTGTGTGAAATTTGGTTCAGGAAGTTTTCCAAGAGTATGATATAACGAGACTTGCAAGATTTCAAAC
>JAFGFK010000513.1 GCA_016931135.1 Candidatus Sumerlaeota bacterium
GGCAGAATCATTTGATAATTTGGGAGGGGAGTGTAGTGAAGATGACGCCAACGAATGGTGGATAACATCCGCGCATGTTTATTTTCCCTATAAGCCAGGGGATGAACCAGAGGGAGATATTCGCGATAAACCCGCCCTTACGCCTTTTTCAACAACGCCGACTTATAAATGGCCCAATCAAATTTTAAATAGCAATCCTGATGCCATCAGAACTTTTTGTTCGGAAAACGTAAAAGATATGGATGATTTTGAAGACGGCATTGAACCCTATGACTGGTTGGACCCGCCGCAGAATGATCCCCCAGGAGAAACGGATATCAGGTGGACAAGTTCAAATTCCCAGGAAGAATATGGATCAACCGTTGAATTAAATGTTCCTGTGGGAGGAATGGAACTACCTGTTGAATGGACAATCACGCTGAATATCGATGATGATGAAGACCCCTGCATGGCGGATGATAATGAGAAATCCCCTGCTGATGAGACCTTGTACCGTGTTTATTACGACCATTTGGCAAGGGATATGGATAATGTAAGTGATTTAAATAAACATGTTGTTTATCCTTCCAATCCTCCCGATGGAAATTGTGAAGGAGCGGCAAGGCATGCCTATGTAGGAGAAACTGGTTATGGATATCCCCCTTGGGGAGGGAATCTGAACAATTATGATTTAATCTATGAAGCCACCCCCACAACGGTCGTTTTACCTTTGATAAAAACAGGCCACAATCGAAAAGATGTTTTTGTAATTAATGGTTTCAGTTGTCACCACGTCAACACCTGTTTGGATGGAACCTTGGTGTGGGAGTATAATGGATTTATAAATTCCATGAAATGGGGAACTGCGACCCTGGAACAATTCGCAGATAAAAAACTACCAAATGGAGAAAATAAAGTTTATACCATAAGGAGATATAGATGTCCAGATCAATAAAGGAGGAAACCATGACTACCACATTGAAAAAGGTCATAATATTTTGGATATTTATAGTGTTATTCTCTCTCGAAGGAGCCAGTTGGGCGAGATACCATATAACATTCCTCAATATTGGTGATAATCTTATCTATTACGGTTATTCTCGAGAGTTAACGCCTGAGCAAATTCGTAATACCCAGGCAAAACGACATTATTACATAAAAAATCTTATCTCTCTTCAAGAGTCAAGAATCTTTGACGATGAAAAAGAGAAAGAGATTGGAGAATGCTTTTATCTGGTAATATCAACAAATAAAAAACATATTCTGATAGTCTCTATAAAATATATATCAAATCTTCCGCAAATTCGCTTTTATCTTATGGATACTATTACCAAAGAAATAAAATTCCTTCAACAAAGTAATAATATTGTAACAGGACCGATGTTTTCACCTGACACGAAATATATCGCATTTTATTCCTCAAATCCCCAAGTGGATGAGTGGCAAAACGATCTTAACGGTGATCATAAAGCCAGCGCCCTGATGAAGTTAAACATTGAAACGGGAGAATCAGTAGAGGTTTCTCCGGCAAGCTATGTCCTTTTTCAATACTCTGCTCCATCGTGGTCACCCGATGGTAAAGAGATTGTATTCGTCGCGCAATATTCATCAGAATTCAAAAATATTCCCCAAATATACAAAGTAGGATCGGATGGAAAAAATCTGAAACAATTAACATCAAATGACATGATCCTGGGAGGATCTGTATCCTGGATGTATAATGGGAAGATTCTCTTTAATTTGTATGGCTCCAGAAAAGATCCCAACAAAAAACAAGGAATATATAAAATGGACTCTCAGGGTGAAAATCTCATTCATCTCTTATCCATCCCCATCAACCTTTCCGCTTTTCATGAAAACATCGATAAAAAAAGTTTTATTTATAACACGCATACAGCAGAGGACAGGAAGATCATGCCATTTGTTATTAATGAACAAGGAGAAAACATTACCGAAAATAAACAAGGGGAGATTTTTGAATATAACTGGAAATACTGATTACCATCATTCAATTTCATGGGAGGCAAAAAAAATGAGAAAGATAATACAATATTTCTCTATGTTTCTTTTTATGGTGATGTTTCTGAATCCTGTTTTCGCGGAAACGGTTCTCCGGTGGAAGGGCAAAGCCTATGATTTTGAAGGCGCTTCCATTACAGCAGGGTTGAATCAAGCCGGGGAAAAAGCGCCCTCAGATATTATGGGTCAGATGGCATTTAAAACCATTGTGCAAACGTTATGCTCCGATTTCAAGAAAGATTTGTATCAATGCGAGGGGAAAAAAGTTTCTGAGGCGGAATTCGCAGCGGAGAAATATCCTTCCATTAGAAAAGCCCACGATGAAGCAGCCCTTCGTTTTAAAAGCAAGGTGGAAATATATAAAATCTATACGGATGAAAAAACAAAGTCAAATCCATCCCCTGAGGATTTTTATAAACAACGCTCCGCCAACGCCGATTTTATCAAATGTTTTCCAAAGCTGGATAACTGGAAACGTTTTCTGATGACTTTTCCTTCCCTTCAAATGGCTGAACGAGAACTCGAATTTTATACCATCGATCAGGATACAGCCTTGAAAATTTACCTGGATTTAACAGGCGGAAAACTCATGAAACAGGAATGGATTGTCCGGAAAGTCAGGATTACCAATCCGGAATTACTTGCGCGCACTTTCCCTGAGGATCCGGAATTCACTTTGAAAAATAATAAGCGACAAGATGCGGCATCAAAAGGACCAAAAAGTTCATCCCCGCGCCCCAAAGTCCCGATCTTTCTTTTCCTGGAGGAAAGCGAGGTTATGCGTTCAATTTACTCAGACCTTGAATTCGAAAGCGATCGCTGGAAGGACGTTTTTGAAAAAGAGATGACCAAACTTTTCGACAACCCGCTTTATAAGTGACAACTCATAAAATATCTGAAATGCCAATCCTTTAAGTCATGATAACTGTTTCATAATAGAATCCTGATGACTGTAGGGCGCGTTGAGGGTCATTCTCCATTTTATATAATATTATTCCTGGCAATATTGAGAAATTCTTCTAATCCTTAAGGAAATGACTGTAATCTATGTCGTCTTTTTTCTGCGGCGCCAGCCGCGCTTTTTCAACATGTCCAGAAGCACCGCGCCTAATATCACAAATCCCAATACCACCTTCTGCGTGTAACTCTCCACATTCGTCAGATTCATCCCGTTCTGGATCACGGCGATGATAAACGCCCCGATCAACGTTCCCAGTATCTTTCCCTCTCCTCCGGATAAACTCGTACCCCCAACAACCACCGAAGCGATCACATATAATTCGTACATCAATCCGTACGTGGGAGCGCCGCTCTTCAGCTGCGATGAGGTGACGATCCCCCCCAGCCCCGCCATTGCCCCGCATGTGATGTAAACGAAAAGAAGTATCCGGTTTACCCGAACCCCCGATAGCCGCGCCGCCTCCGGATTCCCCCCAACCGCGTAAATATGCCGCCCCAGAGTGGCGCGCGTCATGATGATATGGGCGATGGCGTAAATCACGATCATCAGTAAAACCGCCCAGGGGAGAGAGAGTATCGGCGATTTCCCCCTTCCCAGCCATACAAAAGTATCCGGTACATCGTAGATCGGCTTCCCCCGCGAAATGATGTATGCGAACCCGCTCGCCACCTGCATCATACCGAGAGTTGCAATAAATGGCGGTATCCTGAAACGCGTGATCATGAAACCGGAAAAAGCGCCGATGCATCCGCAAAGCATTATTGCCGCAAGGGAACAGACAAGCATGTTGAAATGCGAGGCGCCGGCGCCGCCCATCTTTCCGATCAGCCAGGTGACAATAACTGCGGATAGCGCAATCAAACTTCCAACGGAAAGATCGATTCCCGCAGTGATTATGACCATAGTCATCCCCACTGCGATAATGGCGATGACCACGATCTGGTTCGCCACATTCATGAGATTATCCGTAAGGAGGAATGTGGGCCATTTGGAGCTTTTCGGGGTGAGAACGGCAATGTTCGACAGGGAGGGGAGGTTTTCCCTGATGCGCGAAACTGCAGGGGCGTAATTGCTGGTTGTTGCGATGAGATCGATGTGCGTATTATCATGCGCCAGTTTTTCCAGGGAAAGTTTCACGGATGCGGGATCGCCTTTTACAATCTCGAGGGATTGGTATCCGGCTTCTTTGAGAAGTTTGGAAAGCGTATCGGAAAAGGCTTCATCCTCCCTGCTCGGTTTCGATACGATCAGGATGGAGGAATTTTGATCCCTTGCTTTGAGTTCGGAGAAAAGAATGCGCCCAGCCTTTTCCCCTTCAGGATGCTGGGTGGATAAGGTCATGATGGAAAAAAATATGCATAAAAGGATCAGGATGAAAAGCATTCCATACTGGGAGAAAAATCGTGTGAAGAGCGGATTTTTTTGTAACACTTCTTTATTCCTTTATTTATCTGATATGTCAGAACCCGTTCTCCCGAATTCAAGCCGGCTTCCCCATAGCAAGAGACAATATCTCTTCCTGTGAGGTTTGAGAAATATTCGCGATCTCCCCGCTCAAGGCGCCCTCGTGCATCACCAGGATGCGATCGCACATGCCGAGAATCTCCGGCAGTTCAGAGGAGATCATCAGGATCGCCTTGCCCTGAGACGCCAGTTCGTTCATGATCTGGTAAATCTCGTATTTCGCCCCGACATCGATGCCGCGCGTCGGCTCGTCGAATATGATGACCCTGGAGTTCGCCTCGAGCCATTTTGCCAGCACGATCTTCTGCTGGTTTCCTCCCGAGAGGGTCTGCACGATCTGATCCTCATGAGCGACCTTGATTTTCAGATTATTTACGAACCGGGCGAACGCCTTTTTTTCGTTTTTATGATTGATGAACATGAACCGCGCCCAGTGGGAAAGGTTGGGAAGCGCGAAATTTTCACGGGCGCCCAATCCCAGGATCAAGCCTTGCGCCTTGCGGTCTTCGGTTAAAAGGCAGATTCCCTGGCGAATGGCGTCCAGGGGGGAATGAATCTCGACCCGCTTTCCATCCAGGAAGATTTCTCCGGAATCTCTTTCATCTGCGCCGAAGACAAGCCGCGCCAGCTCGGTTCTTCCCGCGCCCACGAGCCCGGCTATTCCTAAAATTTCCCCGGAGTGGATGGAAAAAGATATATTCTTGACAGCGCCCTCGCGCGAAAAATTTTTGACGATCAGGCGTTCCGCGCCGATCGCAGCGGGCGCCTTGGGAAACTCGTTTTCAATCTTTCTCCCCACCATCATTTCTATCAAAAGCTCCCGCGTGAGATCCTTTACGGGCTTGGTTCCAATATGGCGTCCATCGCGCATCACCATCACGCGGTCCGCAATCTCGAAAACCTCTTCCAACCGATGACTGATATAAATGACGCCTATTCCCCGGGATTTGAGATCGCGGATGATGGCGAACAATTGCCGCACCTCCTGTGAGGTCAATGTTGCGGATGGCTCATCCATCACGAGTATTTTTCCCCGGGCATGAAGCGCCTTCGCGATTTCGACAATCTGCTGCTGCGCCACCGCGAGGTCCCGACAAAGCGTTTCCGGATCTATGGAAACCTTCATGCGGGAAAAAAGATCGAGGGCTTCGCGATATTCCTCGCTCCGCGAGAAAAAACCGGATTTTGTCTTTTCCCTTCCCAGAAATATGTTTTCCCTCGCGGAAAGGCTGGGCGCCAGGTTGAATTCCTGGTAGATGACCGCAACGCCGGCTCGTTGAGCGTCGATCGGATTGCGGATACAGGGATCGTTTCCCTGTATGGAAATGGTTCCGGCATCCGGCTGATATACGCCGGAAAGAATCTTGATAAGCGTGCTTTTCCCCGCGCCGTTTTCCCCGA
>JAFGFK010000514.1 GCA_016931135.1 Candidatus Sumerlaeota bacterium
ACAACCTGTTTGATGTAGATTTTAAAGGCGGGCTGCATAGCCTCGCGAAACGCAACGGCTTTGGCTGCAATGATATGCATGAGCGGACCTCCCTGCAGCATGGGGAATACCGCCTTGTCAACCGCTTTCCGGAACGCCTCTTTACAAAGAATGAAACCGCTTCGAGGTCCCCGCAGGGTTTTATGAGTAGTGCTGGTAACGATATCTGCGGTTTCGACGGGATTGGGATGAACGCCGGCGGCGACAATTCCGGATATGTGAGCCATATCCACCATAAAGACAGCCCCGACTTCATCCGCAATCTCCCGAAACCTGGAGAAATCTATAATCGGAGGATAAGCCGTTGCGCCAGCCACGATCATTTTAGGTTTATTTTCGCGGGCAAGCTGGGCGACCTGATCGAAATCGATCTGTTCATTATCCTTTCTGACGCCATAGGACAAAACCTTGAAGAATTTCCCGGAGAAGTTGACCGGAGAGCCGTGAGTGAGATGCCCGCCATGGGCAAGGTTCATGCCGAGGATGGCGTCGCCATAATTCAGACAGGAAAAATAGGCGGCCATATTCGCCTGAGAACCAGCATGAGGCTGCACATTGGCATGGTCGGCGCCGAAGAGGGCTTTGGCGCGGTTGATGGCGAGGGTTTCCACTATGTCAACATGGGCGCATCCGCCATAATAGCGGCGCCCCGGGTACCCTTCGGCATATTTATTGGTCATCAGGCAGCCTTGAGCCTGAAGGACAGAGGGGCTGGCAAAGTTCTCCGAAGCAATGAGTTCGAGTGTTCCGGTTTCCCTCCGGGTTTCCAGTTCGATCGCCTTTGCCACTTCAGGATCGGAATAGATCAGTTCTTTCAAAATGAAATCTCCTTTTGCCTTGGCGTTTGCGCCTTAAAAAAGAAGTTTATAGAAATGTATCTTAAAATACATTTGTCAACTGTTTTGGCGGGTTTTGGTTTTTTTTCCCTTCGTCTCTTTTTGGGTTGATTTCTTCTTCCCCATGATGAATTCGGATTTCAGAAGTTTATTGCATGAGGATTTTATTTCGTTGAATACCCTTTTGTAAACTTCCAGGGTGCAGCCCATGGGATCGCTTATCTGGGCGTGTTTTGCGTCGCTTCCCGTGTATTCCTTGAATAGGAAGGTCTTGCCTTTCGCCGAAGCCAGCATCCGGAGTGCGGATTGAACATGAAAAGGCGTCATCCCGAGGATCAGTTCCGCTTTTTTCAAGAGTTCAGGCGTCAGTTTCCGGGAACGGTGTTTTCGCAAATCCACGCCGACGGCGTCCATGATCTGGATCGATTCCGGAGTGGCGAGGAGTCCGTCCACTGTCATGACCCCGGCTGTTTTGACATCGATATTCTTGATCTTCTTTTCTTCCAGGAGTTGTTCCAGAAAAGCGGCTGCCATGGGGCTGCGGCAGGTATTTCCCGTACAAAGAAAAAGCAGCATTTTCTTTTTCTTTTTCTTTTTTTCCATATTTATCTCCTTTTTACAATGTCAATCTATTTAAAATATATATCCCAATCGCTCCAAACAAGATGTTGGGCGTCCATCCGGCAACGATGGGGGGAAAAATGAGATGATGCCCCAGCGCCTGCGTCAGCGCCGTAAAAGCGTAAAAGGCGATGGAAGACGTAATCCCGAGGGCGTATCCCAGAACCAGATTCCGCGATTCGATCCTGATGGCGAAGCAGTAACAAATCAACGCAATGATCAGGGAAGCAAAGGGAAAAGCCATTTTCAGATGATAATCGGTTTTGTAAAATTCGACCGACTCCCCGCGATTCTGGAGGATATTGACATACTTTCTTAATTCAAAAATATTCATCTCCTCGGGTTTCTTCCTGTTGGAAAGGAACTTGTCCAGGTCCTCCTCCATGTTCAAGTTTATGGGTTCATCGAACTTTTCATAACGGGACAACATGCCTGATCTGTCGTAAATCCAGCGTCGGGCGTTTTCGAATCTCCAGAAACGCCCACCCCCTTCCGATTCCTCGATCAGTTGCGCCTTATCCGCATCCACTCGCATGGCAAGACTTGAACCGGAGGCGTTCAAATCTATCACAGAGGGATTTGTCATGATCTTGGTTCTGCTGTCAAACGTTTCCATGATGTAAAACCGCTGTCCCTTGCCCTTGACGAATATTTCCTTGTTTCTCGTGAGGATTTTTTCCCCTTTCCCCTCGATAAAAGCCTTCTCGATATAACCGGCGCGCTCCTGGCATCCGGGAACAACCAATTCATTGAAGATCAGGGTAAGCCAGCAGATTCCCAGGGTGGATAAAATGATCGGTGAAGATACCCGCTTTGTACTGATGCCTGCAGCGACAATCGCAATCAGTTCATTATGCCTCGCCATCTGGCCAATGGTATATAAAATGGCGATCGCGACTGCCAAAGGAACTACCTGCGTCAGATTGTAGGGAAGACTGTACAGAAAATAAAGAACAACATACCTTGTTTCCGGATTGTTCTTCAGGATTTCCTCGTAGTTCTCGATCAACATATAAACCAGAAGCACAATAGCGCATATAAAAATCACGCCTATAAAACTATACAGGTATTCCCTTAAAATGTATCGATCAATAATCTTCATAAAATGAGTTCTGCAAATATCAATAATTTATGGTTCTTATAAACCTCTTTTGAATGAATGCAACTATAAAATCTTTTAATCGTTGACTTTTACAATACTGATTTTATTATAACAGGATGTATAAGAATCACGCTGGAACTTTTTTTAAAAGGATTCGTTTATGCCTGAGTTACATATTGCGGGAAAGCCCCTGCCTCGCCCGGATGCGCCCGGCAAAACCATGGGATATACTCAGTATCTCGATGACTGGAATCTTCCCGGAATGCTGCACGCGCGCATTTATTACAGCCCGAAACCACACGCCCTGATCCGCAGAATCGACTTGCGAAAAGCCCTTTCTCATCCTGGAATCCATTCCATTCTTACCGCAAGGGATATTCCCGGGAAAAATTTCATTCCCATGATGAAAGACGACTGGACATTCCTTGCGGAAAAAAAGGCGATTTATCCCGGAGAACCGGTGGCGCTTATCATAGGAAACAATCGGGAATCCGTTTGCAGGGCAAGGGCGCTTATTCAGGTCGAATACGAAGACCTGAAACCTGTGTTCGATCCCGAAGAATCCCTGCAAACCGGGGCTCCCCAGGTCAATCCCCTGGGAAACCTGATCGCTTATCACAAGATACGGAAAGGCAATATCGAAAAGGGCGTTTCAGAAGCGGATGTCGTCATCGAAGGGATATACGAAACGCCCTACCAGGAACACGCTTACCTAGAAACCCTGGGCTACATTGCCGTTTTTCATGATAAGGAAATCATGCGGGTTTATGGGACCATGCAATGCCCCTTCTATGTGCAGAACGCCGTTGCCTCCATTCTGGGAATGCCCCAGAACAGCATACAGGTTATTCAAACCCCAACGGGAGGCGCTTTCGGGGGCAAGGAAGACATGCCCTCGCTTTTCGGCGGCCTGGCTGCGCTTGCCGCATACAAAACCGGGAAACCGGTCAAACTGGTCCTTGATCGAAGGGACGATATCCTGCTTTCCAGCAAACGCCATCCCTCCCGCAGCTACTACAGAATCGGAGCAAAGAAAAATGGCGCCCTGACATTTTGCGAAGTCAAGGTATATCTCGATGCCGGCGCTTACGCCACCCTGACGCCTGCGGTATTGTGGCGTTGCGCGGTTCACGGCTGCGGGTGTTACAGGATTCCTCATGTCAAGGTTGACGCTTATGCCGGCGCCACAAACAAAATCCCATGCGGGGCATTCCGGGGATTCGGATCTCCCCAAGTGGTTTTTGCCATGGAAAGACAGATGGACAAACTGGCGCAAGCCCTGGGAATCGACCCCCTGCATCTGCGCGAAATAAACTGCCTGAGAAAAGGGGATGAAACAGTAACCGGGCAGAAACTTCCCTTCAGCGTGGGGCTTTCAGAAACCATTTCCAAAGCCAGATCGATGAGCAAATGGAGCAAAAAATGGCGGCAATATCCCCTGATAAAGGGGGAAAAAAGGCGAGGATTGGGATGCGCCACATTTCTCTACGGCGTCGGCTTGGGGGCAGCCGGAAAAAAACTCGATCATGCTGAGGCGCATATCCGGATCAAATCTGACGGATCGGTTGTTTTTTCCGTCGGAACCACGGATATGGGGCAGGGCATGGAAACGGTTCTCACCCAGATCGCAGCGGAAGGACTTGGCGGAATTCCGATGGAAAAAATCCGCATGTTACCCGTGGATACCTTCAGCGTGGAGGACAGCGGTCCTACAGTGGCAAGCCGGGCGACCTATACGAGCGGAACCGCCATCCTTTCCTCCTGCGAGAAAATAATCACAACCATGAAAAAGACGGCGTCAAAACTTCTTTCCTGCAAACCCGAAGAGATTCTTTTGGAGAAAGGCTGTTTTTTCAGAATCAAATCCCCCAAAGCAAAGCAGATTGGAAAAAACGCCGATAATAAAAAGAATGCGCCGTTTCTGACCTTTGAAGAGATGGCTTCAGAATGCTTCTCCCGCCATATTCCCCTTTCAGAATACGGGTATTTCGATTCCCCGCCAACCAGCTGGGAACCTGAAACCGGGCAGGGAAAGGCTTATGTCACTTATTCTTTTGCTACGCAGATCGCTGAACTGGAACTGGATATGGAAACCGGTGAGATCGAATTACAGGACATCTGGGCGGTTCACGATATCGGCAAGGCGATCAATCCCCAGAACACGGAAGGGCAGATCGAGGGTGGCGTGGTTCAGGGTATCGGGTACGCTCTCATGGAATTCATATCTTTCAATGAAAAGGGCATGATTCAGAATCCCTCTTTTTCCACCTACATCATCCCCACGAGCAAGGATGTTCCCCGCATTCACACTGCCATTGTGGAGGTGGAATACCCCGAGGGTCCTTACGGCGCAAAGGGATTTGGAGAAACGCCCCTGATGGGCGTTGCGGGTTGCATCGCCAATGCCGTGGTAAACGCCTCGGGAATAGACATATCCCGAATTCCGATTCTCCCGGAATATATACTCCAGGAGTCTCGGAAATTGTAAACATCCAAATTCCGGTAACGCCTTATTAATGAATCGAATGGAACAATGGTTCAGGGAAAAAATACACGCATGAAAAAGGAGCGGATACTTTTAATCATCATCCTTTCCGCGGGACTTTTTCTGCGGATTCTTTTCTGCATCCAGTTCCGCGAAACGCCGTTTTACGAATATCCCACGCTCGATGCAAGATACTATGATCTCCTGGGGAAAAAGGTCGCCCGGGGGGAGATCATACATGATCGCGCCTTTTTCATGGGTCCCTTCTATCCCTATTCCCTCGGTTTTCTTTATTTTCTCTTCGGAGATGATTTTCTAATTCCCCGGATCGCCCAGATGCTCCTGGGGATGGTTTGTATAGGATTTGTCTATATCACGGGGCGTTCCCTTTTTTCTCCTGGCGTGGGTTTGTTTGCGGCAGGTTTATACGCAATTTACAAACCAGCGCTTTTTTACGAACAGACTCTTCTTTCAGAAACCCCTATGGCAATGTTCTGCCTTTTATTCCTTTTCATTGTATTCCAGGCGGATCAGAAGAAAAAAGGATATCTCTGGCTTCTATCCGGATTCACCCTGGGGATTCTTGCGCTTTTCAGGGGAAATGTACTGCTCTTCGCCCCGATTCTGATTTTATGGACGCTGTATTCCGATTATGGGATAGAACGCCGTATTATCACAAAAAGATCGGCGGTAAAACTCGGATGGCTCGTAACCGGAATGATCCTGGGCATCCTTCCCGCTACGCTTCACAATTATATGGCGGAACGATCCTTCGTACTGGTGACATCCAATGCGGGATTCAATATGTATATTGGAAACCAGAAAAACTCGAAAGGACTCTTTTTTCTTCCTCCGAGAGTGGATATGGATCAGGACCCGAGCGGAAGTCGCGTTGCGGAAATGGACACGGGAATATTCCCCCTGAATTCCTCTGACGTTTCGCGTTACTGGGCGGAAAAGGCTGTTTCACAGATCCGAAGGCATCCCTTGACTTTCCTGAAACTCTGTATCCTGAAATTTTATTATTTCTGGGGAAGGGTGGAAATCCCCCAGATTTACAGCATGAGAATGATGAGGCGGTTCATGCCGGCATTGAAATTGCCTCTAACTGGATTTTTTCTGATAGGTCCCTTGTGCCTCGTTGGTTTTTTGCGCGCCCTTATCCTGCCCGATCGCCGGAAAATCGTTTTCATGCTTTTTATCGGAGTTTACATCCTGTCCCTTCTTCCTTTCTTCATGACAGCGCGCTACCGTCTTCCGGTCATACCGGTTTTATGCCTCTTTGCCGCTGACGCCCTTCTGGGAATCGCAGGGCTTATGCAGAAAAGACAATGGAATCGCCTCTGGGCGTATATCGCCGGATTTATTTTTCTCTCGCTCCTTTTAAACAATTCCTTTTTATTTTCCGGGAAAGAAGAAGCGGTGCAGTTCCACAATGCCCTCGGGCTCATTTATAAATCGAAAGAAAAAATCAAGGATGCGGAAAGAGAGTTCAGGGAATCCATTTCCGCCAAACCGGGTTCCTACGCCTTATCCAACCTGGCAACGCTGTATTACGATCAGCAGGATCACGAGAATGCAGCCATCTTTTATGAAAAAGCCCTTTCCCTGGAGCCGGATAACGCCAGGATTCATTTCAACGCAGCTCAAAATCATCTGGCGAAAAGAGATTTCGATAAAGCAAGGGAAAGCTTTGAAAAGGCGAACGCCCTTGATTCCCGCGTCAATCCGTTATCCTATTTCAACCTCGCCCTCATTTACGCCCGTAAAGGAGACAAACAAAAGGCAAAGGATTACATGAAGACCTATCTCTCTTATAATCCAAAGGATCAGAAAGCGCGGGACATTTTAAACCTCTGGTAGATGGAGCATTATTATATTGACTTTCTCCCTCATGAAATACGAACTTTTCCTATGATTATGAGAATGACATTATTAACGGCGGTCATCCTTTTCGCCATTTCTCCCTGGTGCGCATCCGATGTCGTCAAGATAAAACCCTCGGAGATTTTCGAGGGTTTCCCCCAGGCTTCGCCCACCGACGCCCTCCCATCCACGCTGGATAAACAGTCTTCCTCCTCAGATACGAAATCGCGCGTTCTTGAGATAATCCCAACCCCATCTCCAATCCCCACTCCATCATTTCCATCCGATGAATCAACCACCTCCGCGGCTCCTCTTAAGAAGACCATGTTCGTATTGGACAACAAGGCGCTCGAGGAATATATCAAATCACATCCTGAGCCCTATGTAGAGTCGTATTCACCTGCGCCCATTCCGGATATCGAGTCGCTTCGGGAGCAGCTTGTCGCCACTCCCAGCCCCACCCCGGATACCGGCGTAATCGCCTGCTCCGTATTAGTAGAAGTCGAAAAAATGAATGATAAATGGAAACAGATGGAAGCGGATCTGGTCATTGATTATCAGATGAAAAATCTTTACTCAACCTTGTCTTTAAAGGGTGGGGAAGGCAACGGGGAATGCGTGACTGTTTTAAAAAATTCCCCTTCCCGGGAATCTTTGCCCATGAAAAAGGGACGATATCAAATTACGGGAACCTTCTGGCTTCCCAATGCGCCTGATCTGGAAGTGGAGGCTGCCATGGGCGCCATCATCATCCATAATCGCATGAAATATACCCTTATCCTGGATAGAAACGTGGAAGAAGAAATTCTGCATGAAATCGGCATAAGAAACGCCGAAAAACTGAAGCGCCTCGAGAATCAATCCCCCAATGCCGTAAATTCACCGGAGGATTAACGCTATCCCGATGAAACGTATTCTGGTTTTGACGACAGAACCCCTTCCCTTCAAAGGCATGTCCACAACAGGCGCGGGTCTCAGGGCATGGGGCATGGCAAAAGGGCTTGCGCATTCCGGGCTCGATGTTACAGCCGCCATGCCTATGGATGTTCTATCGGGCAAAACCATCATCGACGAAACCTTCTCCCCTGAAAGGAATATCTTTCATCGCTCCGAACTGGACGTCTTTGTTCAAAAAATGAAACCGGACGCCATTGTGTTCCAGCATTGGGGGCTCATGAAGGAACTCTCGGGGGATTATTGTCCCATTGCCCTGGATCTGGCGGGTCCCCACCTCTTGGAACGCTATTTCTGGAGCGGCGCGGATAAAAACGAAATTACCTCCTGGGATCAAACCCGGGAAATTCACCTCGTTGAGAAACTTACGGCGCTTCGCCGCGCGGATTTTATATGCTGCTCAGGGAAATACCAGAGGCTTTATTTCCTCCCCTTTCTTTCCCTTGCCGGATTCCCCATGAATAACGATTCCCTCCCCGTGATCCCCTTTTCCGTTTCTCCTGAAATTCCTGATGAAAAAGAAATGGAACGCGATCCGGAGCGTTTTGTTTACGGGGGCTTGTTCCTCCCCTGGCAGAATCCCCAGAAACCCATTCAGTGGCTCCTGGAATGTTTCGATGAGATTGGAAAAGGAAGACTTTCCTTTTTCGGGGGGATGCATCCGGCGCTGGACGTTTCTCGCGGAAGGTTCGACGCCCTTCTCCGGAAACTGGAAAGCCATCCGAGGGTTTCTATGAAGGGAATCCTATCCTTTGATGAACTTGTGAAGGAATACCGGAAAGCCTCGGTTGCGCTCGATCTTCTGGAACGCAACCCCGAACGCGAACTCGCCTTTACCACGCGTACCATCGTTTATCTATGGTGCGGACTACCGGTGATTTACAATAATTATTCGGAGTTGTCCGAATATATCGACAAGTCAAGGGCCGGTTGGGCGCTCGATCCGGAAGACGAAAACGCCTTCAAGAAGATTGTGAAGGAAATCCTCTCAAATAAAACAAACATAAAGCAGAAATCCCGCTCCGCGCTCGATCTTGTGCGGGAAAATTTCGATTGGAACCAGACCATTGCCCCCCTGGCGCATTTCTGCCTGAATCCGTATATAAGGAAGGAAAAGACCGGGGCGATCCTCTCATTTGAAAACAGAATACGGCGCATGGGGGAACTGGAAGAGGAACTCGAGAAAACCCGTTCCGAGCTGTTGACCATCAAGGGAAAACTCTGGTATCGCCTCTACAAACGATCGAATATCTTCAAAATTCTGTTTTCCCCGATCCTGTTTCTCATCACCCTGATTTTATCTTTGGCGTTCCTGTTGTC
>JAFGFK010000515.1 GCA_016931135.1 Candidatus Sumerlaeota bacterium
TGCTCTACCAAGCTGAGCTACACGCCCCTAAAAACAAAAAAACACCACAATATAATCGATCGTGAAAAAATGCGTCCTTTAAATAGAGGTTATTCGCTTTTGATGTCAACCCCTTTTTTACCTTTTTTTACTTGCGGGAATATGAAAATACATGTTTTATCCTTTTCATTCTTAAGGGAGAATACAAAATGGCAAAATCATTGATTTTACGTTCGTTACAATCCGTTCTCTTCACAACCGCCTATCAGATCGAAAACAAACTGGGCTTTTCTTCCGAATTTTTGAAACATACCCAGAAAATCTTCACGAATGATCCGAATATCATCACAGCCCCGAAAAACGCGCCCCCTCAGGTTCCTATGATCGAGATCAAAAGCCCCAATCAGGCGTATATCGCCCAGTTTTCCAATAACAGGATTGCCTTTCACTTCCAGGATACCCAGAACATGAACGCCAGCCTGGAAAACATTTTTCCCCATTTCCTGGATGCGCTGCAGCAGGAAACGCAATGCACCATGGAATTCCTGAATCCCAGGGTGGTACGCCTGGGATTCATCGTTGCCCGGATCGCAGACATCGGTTACTCCACCAACCGCTTTTTATCCGAAGAATTCATGAAAAACAATCCCTTCCCCGATGCCCATGAAATGAATCTGGGAATTCTGTATAAAGTACGGATCGGAGAAAACAACGTCAATCGCTGGGTGCGATATCGAACATTAAGGGCGCAGAATGATCCCAACATCGATTACGCCATGGCAATCGAAATCGATATCAACACCCTTGCAGAAGAAATGAACGATTTCTCCGCATCTCATATCATGGCATTTTACAAATCCGCTTATGAAAACATAACGACCGATCTGGATAACTATCCCCTTCTGAATAATCGATTCGATAGTGAACAGTGATCAAGGATAAGGAATAAGATAGTTTCATTCTTTAAAAGGCGTTATTATGAAAAACAAGAAAGATAAGATTCCAGACAATTTTTCATCATACGAAGAAGCTGGGGAATTTTGGGACACTCATGATTCGACTCATTATTTGGATCAGATGACTCCTGTAAAAACACAGGTTCATCTTAAGAATCGGCATTATGAAATTGAGATTGATGAGGATGTTATTCAGGAATTAAAGAAACGATCTCTTTCCGAACATATTCCCTCATCCAAACTTGCAAATGACATTCTGAGAAAACAGCTACTTGCAGGATAATTTTTCAATTTTGCGTTAAAATGCTTATCTTTCCTTTACCAGGCGCGCGGCAAAGAATCCGTCCATTCCCGATTGGGGAGGGAAGGATACGAAAAAGCCTTCTTTTGTGATAAGTGAAGCATCGATTAGAAAACGGGATAACACGGGATCTTCGATATGATATTCGGAATGACTCTTGAGAAATTCGCGTATCACGGACTGGTTTTCCTGTTCGAGAAGGGAACATGTGGAATACAGGAGGACTCCCCCCGGGATGACCAGCTGGGAAGCCTGATCGAGAATCTTGAGTTGTCTTTCGCGAAGTTTTGCGATATCCCCCTTTTTTTTCTTCCATTTTATATCCGGCTGGCGGCGGAGGATGCCGGTTCCGCTGCATGGAGCGTCAACAAGAACCAGATCGGCGCCTTTTTTTTTCAATTCATCAAGCAGGGGAGGAGTGATTTTCTCGATGCGGATAGGGGAGACTCCGAGGCGTTTGCAGTTCTCCACCACACGGCGCAGCCGGTTCTTATTCGTATCAAGGGCAATGAGTTCCCCCCTGTTTCCGGTCAATTCCGCTATATGGGTGATTTTCCCCCCGGGAGCGCTGCAGAAATCGATGACTCTCATACAAGGTCCCGGGTGCGCCAGTAATCCGATCAATTGCGCCCCTTCATCCTGGATGTAAAACTCCCCTTCCATAATATGGGGAAGATCGGATGTTAAAGATAGTTTTTTCACATAGAGAGCCTGGGGGGAGTATCGTCCCAGGGTTATTTCCGCTTCCGGGTGATGAGTCTTCAGCCATTCCATCAATTGCTCGCGGTTGTTTTTAAGCAGATTGACCCGCAGCGCAAGGGGAGAAGGTTCGTTGTCTTTCTCGAGAAGCGCCTCGGTTTTTTCTCTTCCATATTGCTCGAGAAAAGTCTTCACCATCCAGGGGGGATGGGAATATCGTATGGATAAATAACACTCGGGATTCTTTTTACGATCAGGAAGGGGGATATCCTTCCACGATGATGAAAGGGCGATTTTCCTGAGTATGGCGTTGGCGAATCCCGCGGCGCCGCGGGATAGATAAGATTGGGCAAGAGAAACGGATTCGTTCACTGCCGCGTGAGGGGGGATGCGGGAGAGAAAAAGCAGTTGATAAGCGCCAAGCCGCAGAATCTGGCGCAATTCTTCCTGGAGCGGGCGTTTGGCTTTGATATATTGATTCAGGGCATGATCGAGAAAAAGCCGATGCCGAAGCGCGCCGAAGACCAGTTCCTTGATCAAACCCCGATCGCGTTCCTCGGGCGATTCCTTTTCCATAACGCGTGAGAGTAATTCGGAAGCCGTAATGTCGCGCTCTTTCTCAATCAGGAGCAGAATTTCCAAAGCAATCGCTCTGCAATTATGAATCGGCTTTTCAATCATTTTTATTTTGGGGGAAACGAGATTCCATGAACTTCGCGGCGAGGATGAAATCATCGTGAAGCGCGGTGAATTCATCGAGGGCGCCCAGGCATCCGCTCGCGTCGAATGTCATCTCGTTCCAGCGCTTTCCCAGATATCTGCTCTTGAATCCGCTAATGCCCAAATCCCAAAACGGGAAGGAAGGCGGGGAGATGAAATCGATATTTTGAACCTTGTTGTCGAGATCGAATGTGATAAAGAAAAAATAAAAAGGGCGGAATTGTCCCAGCGAATGCTTTACCAGGAGCGAACGCGCGACAAGTTTCTGATTGTGAACCAGCTCATAAACAAAAACATGCGAATTCAAGGCGTCGGAGGAATATTCCCCTATGGGCATTCGTTGAATTTCATGGGTATCATATTCAACGCTCAAACTTTTCAGGAAACTTTCCTGTTCTGCCATGATCCCCAAAAAAGGGGGAGGTTTCTTGACAGACCTTTGGATTTTTCTGCCGGACATCCATAAGAAACCTTTTTCCTCCGTGAGAGAATATGATTTGAAAGTAATTTCCCTGATTTTCCCTTCCGTAGTTCTTTCCAACTGAAACAACCCCACGCTATCGGGCTCCGCGCGGCGACACAGAAAGACATTTTTTACTTTTGAAACCGGCGACGTGGCGTCATGCCCGGATTCAAGGATCAGATCGATGCCGGCAACGCTTTGAGCGATCTCAAGATTCTCTATATGAGGGAGATCGGAAAGCAAAATGGTCAAACCAGGGGAAGGCGGGCGCGCTATGATATCCGATAGGGGAATGTACTGAAACAGACCTTCAAGATGAGGCGCGGAAAATTCATGACTCAGGGAAAATGTCCCCAGGAAGCGAACCGGTTTTTGGGGATCGCCTGTATCGACGTTAAGTTGGACAATATTTTTCTTATCCGAACGGTAGATCAAGGGAGATACAAAAAAGGGGTTGGCGTTTTTAGAGGTGAAAAGAGAGACGGCAATGGATTTTTCCAGCATAACTTCATTGGCGCCGATATTCAATACATCATAGTTGTGTTTGCTGAAATGTCTCAATGCGGGGGTATTGTAAACGGTCTCTGAAAAATCAGGAATCGAGAGATAATTCCCCGTATCGACAAGCAGCGCATCGGGATAAGATTTTCTTGATTTCCCGACAATTTCATCCAGACGTTTCCGGAGGAAGAGATTATCAGAATCTTCTCCAAACGGATGAAATATATCGGAAAGACCTCCGGTTACTATCAGCGTGATTTTTTTATCGAATTTTTTCGATCCGTTGATCAGAAAAATCACGGATACTCCCAGAATAAAAAATGACGCGGTGATGAACAGTTTCTTCAAAAGAGATTTTTTTTCCATTCTCCCAAATTCCTCCATAGGATAATTTAATCGATCATTTCAGCGGCGCGCTCTGAAACTCTCCCGATTGAGAATCGAGAAGCCCTGCAAGGGCTTTTCCCGTGAGCCAGCCACACGCCTCACCTGGATTGAACGCTGGAACTCGGCCAATATTCGCGCTCTCCATCTTGTGAGTATGACCATACAAAATATAATGCGGCGGTATGGGCAGATTTGAGATACTCCCGGAATCGACGGGGGAATGGGCGACATAGATTCTTTTTCCATCGATTTCGTAAATATGGGGAGGATCGTAAATCTCCCCATGAAAACTCCGCACCGCCTTTACAAGCCCATCCCGTTCTCCATCATTGTTGCCGAATACGCTATAAAAAGGACAATCCAACTTCATAAAAAGTTTGATGGCAAAAGGCGCAACGAAATCTCCACAGTGGACCACTGCGCCCACCTTCTCCCTGTTAAAAAGATCGATCGCATCATTGATCCTTTGCAGGTGATCGTGGGTGTCTGAAATCACGCCAATTATCATTTTTTTACCTCATCTGTACAGGATGCGTCTCCCAGGTAATCCGCAATCCCCTTCTCGAAGGAACGGGGATGGATTCCCAGAACACTTTTCGCAAGGGTTGAATCCAGGGAAACGTCCGGTGGCCGCACCATGTTTATGGGCGTATCCATCAATTTTTTTCCTACGATGACGCCAACCGGATATCCCTTCTGTTTGGTGAATTCAATGCCGAATTCGTAGCGGGAACAACGCCTGCCGCCTCCCAGATGCATGATACCGGTAAAATCGGATTCGACCAGCCTGTCAATTGCTGAAGCGGCATCCCTGACATATAAAGGAGTGCGGTATTCATCCGTAAAGAGAATGACCGAACCATGGGCAATGTCCTTTTCCAGCCAGGAAAGAAAGGAATCATGCCCAGGGGAGCCTTTTCCATACATGAGGGCAAGGCGCAGGATAGCATAATTTCCCCCTCTTGATTGGACAAGGTTTTCCGCCTCCAGCTTGGTTTGTGAATAGACCATGGTCGGATTGGGTATGTCCGATTCCCTGTAAAAACCCTTTGAACCGTCAAAAACAAGGTCTGTGGAGATGTATATCACCCTGGTTAAGACGGGATTCGTACCCTCGAGAATCTCACGCGTCGCTTCCACATTGATTCTATGGGCGATCTCCGGATTTTCCTCGCAAAAACCTGTTTTGCTCAGGGCTGCCATATGTATCACAATATCCGGTTCGATAGGTTCGATAATATTTTTCAGCGAACATGGCGTTAAGAAATCGACTGGCATTGCCCTGATATTCATCATATCGGGAAGGGGAGAGGCGTGACTGGCGCAACAGAGTTCGTATCTTCCGGCAAGAGCCCGGATGACATGCCATCCAAGAAAACCCGATCCGCCTGTGAGAAATATTTTTTTCATTGTCATGAA
>JAFGFK010000516.1 GCA_016931135.1 Candidatus Sumerlaeota bacterium
CAGAAAAAAACTCAGGATAGTTTGAAGGATTTTTATAGAGTTTGACCCCATAGCCCAACCACTCACTCGGAAAACTGATGCGCGCCCCCCCTTTTTCTTCCGTTGATTATCTGTTGACACAAGGGCGTATGATGTTTATCATTCCTTATCATTGCGATCTTATATCCATAGATTAAATTCAGGAGAAAAAGAATGTCGAAAATGTTTTCTTCTCGCCAGAAATATTCGAGGCTTCTCCGGATATTGACCTTTTCGATTGTCCTTTTCATGGGAATAAATACGAAAATCAATTTGTCTGCAGCGCGCCCCGGAAAAAAAATCATGGTCATCCCTGTAAACGGAACCATCGATTCCGCTCTTCCCTTTTTTGTCAAACGAGGCGTGGTCAAGGCAAAAGAGTACAGGGCGGACGCCATCATACTGGATATCAACACCCTTGGGGGGGACGCCAGAGCTGCCGTGCTGATCAGGGATTCGATCGTCGAATCGAGAATCCCGACCTATGCCTATATCTCTCGCGCCATCAGCGCCGGCGCCCTGATCGCCATATCCACCGACCATTTATGGATGGTGAGGGGGGGGACTATCGGAGCGGCTCAACCTTACATGACGCCCCTGGGCGGTCAAACCAGCCAGTCTCCCGTTCCCGAGGGAAAGCTGATCAGTTACCTTTCCGGGGAATTCGCCTCCACAGCCAGAAGAAAGGGACACAATGAGGACATTGCGCGCGCGTTTGTGGATCCGGATTACGGACTCAAGGGAATCCAGGAAAAGGGAAGACCACTCACGCTTTCCGAAGAACAGGCGCTGGAACAAAAATTCATTGAAGGGGTATGCGAGAATTTCGACGACTTTCTATTGAATATCGGTTTCAATGACGCGGAAGCAAGAACCGCCCATCTGACCAATGCGGAACTCCTTGCCCGGTTCATCTCGGATCCCACGTACTCCTGGATTTTTCTCCTGATCGGAATCATGGGACTGGTATTTGAATTCAAGACGCCGGGATTCACGGGAGGAGGGCTCGCAGGCGGCATCGCCCTTGTGCTTTTCTTCTGGGGAAATCATCTCGCCCAGCTCACCAGCTGGTTCGAGATTCTCCTGTTTCTCATTGGAGTGGGGCTTCTGATACTCGAAATATTCGTCATCCCTGGTTTCGGACTTGCGGGAATAGCGGGAATAGGCATGATTTTCCTGTCGATTTTCCTCGCCATGATTCAGCTTCCCCCTGAGGGATTCGGTTTTGGCTCATGGAGGCTTGTCGGACCGGTTTCCACGCTTGCGGTATCTCTTGCAGCCGGAACAGTGGGATTGATTCTCGTGGTGAAATATTTTCCCAAAACGGGCTTGTGGCGGCGACTGGAGCTGCAGACCGAAATTGCGTCAAGCGCGGGACATGTCGCGCCGCCAGATTTGTCATCTCTTTTAGGCGTGATCGGGGAAACGGAATCCGTAATGAGGCCTTCCGGATCGGTTCGCATCCAGGGCATTCGTTACGACGCCAAATCCGAGTGCGGATTTATTCCAGCGAAGACGCAAGTGAAGGTGATCAGGATAGATGCGGCATCGCTTGTGGTAGAACCTGTGGAGAATGACGCCGATCCCAAAGAGTAAATCCGTCCATGAAGCATGGGCTCAATCGACTGAATATTGCTGAACATAAAAAATAAATCCGTTACGGTAGTTTGGCAAATTCAGGGGTCAAACCCGAATCATTTTTCTAGGCGCTGTTTAATGCCGCTGTGGAATGCGCCTTCCTTGAGATATCGGTAGAGATGTTTTCCGGGGCATGCCGTTTCCGCCAGATCGCGATGCCCGTAAATCTTATCCAGCGGAACATTGAATTCCTGAACAGCCCACGCCATGATATCGGTCACGGCGTTGATCTGCGCTTCGTTGGGTTCCTGCAATTCGTAATTTCCCATGACCATGAGCTGGAGATATCCGGTCGGGTTATATTTGGTATTGGTTTCCCCGATGTAATGCCAGTCTCTTCCTTCGTAAATCGCGCCATCCAGGGCGACAATAAGATGATAGGGGACATCCCACCATTTTTTGTCCTTTTCGCCCCAGGCTTGGAGATTCTGTAATTTTTTGACGGGATCATCCTTTGGAGTAATGGGTTTGGGATCGCCGGCATGATGGAGCATGATCTTCTCGATCTTGTGAGGAATGCGAGCCCGGGAAGCGGCGTTGCCGGCTTTTGTCGAAGCGGCGATCTCAGGGGGTATGGAATCAATTGTCGTGATCTCGAATTCCGTGAGTCCAAATCCGAGTTCCCCCTTTTTAGTATGAGCGGCGAGAACGGCGATATGAAATCCCTCCCAGTTGAAGGCGTCGCCTTCATTAACTTTTTTCTGTTCCGATTTCTCGCCCATGCTGAGTTTTAGATCAACGGTATCTGTTGAAGACTTAGGATCTCCCGGAGTTGCGGGATTCATGCTGACGAGTTCGATTTTGAGGTTCTTGAATTGCAGGCTTTCCCCCGGGGCGATATTTTTGCGGGTTCCTTGTGCGGGGAAACCGACGGGAGCGGTTTTATGCCACTGGGCATGAGGGATGATTTTCGGCATGGGAAATTTTTTCCCTTCCTGCGGGGTAGAATCCTGACCCGGTATATTCATGGAAATCATAAAGAATAAAATTCCAATGCAAAATATTTTTCCGATGTATCTCATTATAATTTTCCTCTTTAGGGTTCATTTATTCAATGATATATCATATAGATAGATTTATCCC
>JAFGFK010000517.1 GCA_016931135.1 Candidatus Sumerlaeota bacterium
CATTTCAAAAGGTTCTATGTATTTGGCGAGATATTCCAGGAATTTTTCCTTGTCCCTATTATTCACAAATATCACATCGCTTCGGTTTCCACGGCAGATGACGTGACAAACGCAACCGGGCAGATTGATTCTTTTGGGACGACTCATATTATATTTTCGTAATTGATAATGATGTTCCATGTCAAGATTAATTTCATAAACATGACAGACTGACCCCCATCGAGTCTGATTGAAAATTTATGCATAAAATATATTGACGCATCGAACGAGTCTTTTTTATGATCTTTTATTAAGATGATTTATTGAAGAATCTTGTTTTTAAAGGGCAATGGGAGAAAAATAATATGATTTTAAGAGCCGAAATAAATAAAGATGGTACATTAAATACCAAAATCCCCAAATCTCTATGGGGGAAGAAAATTATTATACGGGAATCTGAATCAGATTCAGATTGGGAAAAAATCGAGGCTGTGTTCAAAAAGGCTGACAACCTTGATTTTCCCAGGAAAACACATGATGATATTCTTAAAGAATTAAGAATATTGAGGGAAACGTCATGAAGTTCGCTTATATTGATTCCTGCGTCTGGATTACACGTATAGAAGGATTGCCTATCTATAGAAAAACGATAAACAAAGTAATGAAAAAACTAAGGATAGATGGATGGTCATTTTGCGTTTCTGAAGCCGTTCTTCTCGAAGCCCTTCAAAAACCATACCGAGAAAATAATGAAATTATTATTAATATTTATGACAGACTGTTCAAACAGACGAAAATATTGAAAGGTTTTCGTGATGTTTTCAAGAATGCGCTTATGATTACAAAGACAGAAGGTCGGAGATAATCAGTATTGCCAATAATGGAAGTGACCATAGGAACAAAAACCTGAGTGACCACTTTTCCGTAAGATACTCTGTGAGTATCAGCATGGGAAATGGATAATGTCAGGCAAACAAGGAAATTGGGAAAAATCTGCAATTTCAATTCAAACATTTTTCTGTATATTTATACATAGCGACATAAGTTCTTGCGCATAATAAAGCCTTTCGTCCATTTTTATCTATCAATCTTCTTGAATACCACAAACAACCTTGGCAACTCTCCTTCACAATCCAGAATAACTCTTCCCAATCAATTTCAAATATACCGATATCCTTCGGCGCCTGCGATAGCGGGACAACCGTTACCAGTCAATCCAAGTGGATTGATGTTGCCCTTCCACCTTACAGTCCGGATCATAACACTGTTATCTTTTCCCCTCCATCAGCCTATGCAGAACGATTCGGATGTACACCATTCATTAAACTACTCGGTGTCAAAGTTGGAGCCGTCTCTCAAAAAGATTATTCCCGTAAATACTCCCGGGCATCTCATTCACAAATTACATCACCCCGTTTTATATCAGCCACTCCTGGAGAGATATGGCAAATCCAAGACTCAAATATTCCTATCCTTAAATCCAAAACCACTCCTCAGAATGAAGATCACCTTAAACTCCTTATAGTAACGGTCCTTTCCCCAGGAGAAAAGGTTATGATTTTGGAGTCCACTTGGTCCTCTTGGAAAAAAGTTTCCGCTCTTAATCTTGATGGAAGCCCCTATGCAACCGGTTGGTTAAAATCTGACATCATTCAATCTGCTTTTAATATCCCAATTTTTGCATCATGCCGTTCTCTCTTCCGATATAAAGCCGCATGAAGTCCAGGTTTTGAAAAGGTTTTTTCGAGGATGCTTTCCCGAGAAAAATCCAGGTCTTCTCATCTTCGCGCTCCAGTTTCAAACTCAAAGGATCGCAAAGGAAAAAGGGATTGATGAATTGATCCGTTTTCATGACAAGTTCGACTTCGGTTTTTCCGGCATCACGCAATCGGGTAATATCGAACCGTAGAATTCTTGGCGTTTCATGTTTTTTTATGAACGCTTCCATTTGCGCCTGGGGGACGTTTTTCCCCTCAAACATCGCCTTTCCAGATCCCGGGGCATTCTGAATATATTGCCACAAATATTTTCCGTCCATCACGAAATACGTCATGGAGTTTTGCATAAAAGCCAGGGGATGTTTTACATTGGTCGATTTTGCAAAGTAGAGATCGGGTCTTTGAAAACACATCTCCACGCGTTCTTCCAGAACGCCCTTTTCCGCAATGTTTGTCTTTGTTACCTCGCACGAAGCCGAATTAATGGCGGATAATCGTCTCTCGATCTGAACGAGGATTTCTCTCGCCTTTGGATCGGGTACAAAGTTAGAATAGGAGGAAAGCGGGATGAGTTTGGATTCATGTGAAACGGGCGCAAGCGGATTCTGCGCTTTCAGGATGGCTGCATTCATCAGAAACGAACAGGCAAGCAAAATAACAAAGATTTTTTTCATGACTTCTCCTTAATCGTTACGGATTTTGACAGAATTCAATATTATAGACGCTTAATCAAGCAATAAGTTGACTTGATGGCGTTTGTTTTTTCCTTCTTCTCTTCACAGGGGAAACGGAAGCGCCCCCCCGGGATAAACTAAATGAATTATCTGGTTGACTTTCCCGGCAATTATTTGTCTATACAACCAGAATTCTTTTTTGAGCGCGAGATTGCCGGTAAGAATAAGACATTTGATATAAATAAATGTCTTTGAAAAATTTTCAGAATGGGGGACTACCGCGGAATGGGAAACAAACATTCTATATTACTTTTACTCTTTCCCTTTTTGATCTTTTTTTCTTTTCTATTCATTTCGGAAATCTTCGGAGAGCCTGTCATGATGAAATCTTCCAAACCGGTTATGGCTGATGAGTATCTTCCCCTGATCGCAAAATACGCCGTTTATGCAAAGGAAATCTGGCATGAACAGGCGCCCGGCGGATACTGGGGCGGAGGCGTCGGAGAAAAAGACGGCAACGGCGCAGTACGCGGAACCAATAATGTCATGGTCGGTTACGCGATCCTCGCATTTGCATGGGAACAGGGGTGGCTCTCGGAAGATCAGATGAAATCCCTTACCGCCGCCGGTTTGGATAAAGAAGGTCTCCTGAAATATATCCGCGCCAACATGGAACATGTCGCCGCGCATCACGTGGCAACGCCGAAACCGCTTGATCCTGTATGGGGTCAATCCTGGCAATCCTCCCTCTGGATCGGAACAGCAGCCGTTTCCGCAATGCTTGTTTGGGATCATCTTTCGCCTGATCTCCGGGAGGCTGTCCAAAACATGACCGCGCCCGAAGCAGACCGCATCGCGGCAAAACCGCCCAAGGATTATCACCCGGGCGACACCGGGGCCGAGGAAAACGGCTGGGATACCCACGTAGTGGCTGCTGCCATTGCCCTCAACCAGAATCATCCCAACATCGACAACTGGTGGTTCGCCCTCAGAAAATACGCCGTCAATACCTATTCCCTCGAATCGGATAAAACCAGCGACAAGATCGTGGGAACAGATCGCATCGGAGACCTCGTGACAACGGCGAACATCTTCGATGATTTCACAACGGAAAATCATAACTTCTGCCATCCGGGTTATCTCAAGGTATCGGGACAGGAGCTCGGAGAAGCCTGGATGATCCTCGCTATGGGAGATCGTCTTTTCAAAACCGACTGGGCGAAAAAATTCGAACCTTACGCCCTGCATAACATTGCGCCTGTTTGGGAGAATGTCTTGAAATATCTCCTTCTCCCTACAGGCGATGTTATTTTTCCGAATGGACAGGATTGGACGTTTCACACGGGGAACACATCCGCGTATCTTGCCTGGATCGCCTGCGCCCTTCAGGACCCTTTAGCCATGCTGGCTGAAAAGCGCCTGGTTCACGCCCCGCAGAATCGCAGCAAGGTGGCGGCGCCCAATCGCATCTTCGATGACGCCCGGCTCGAGTGGTGGTGGGAACCTCTTTATATCAAACGCGCGACATCCGCTCTTTTGATTCACGCCCTTCGCCCTTCTCCTGAAATAACCTCGGATGCAGTGGAAGAACTGGAGCGGGGAACCTGGATGCGCCTTTTCCCGAAAGTGAAGGTGTGGCTGTACCGCAGCCCCGAGTATTTTGTCACGGCGTCTTGGGGCAGAATCCATATCAGCCTCATGACGCCTTTGGGCGCAAAATTCATGGAACATCCTTATCTGATCCTCCCCACGTTCGAAAGCGTTCTTCCCGACGCCACATTCGCCGCCCTCGAACAGGGCGAGATTAACAACGTGAAAATATTCGCGCTGGGGATTTCCGATGGAAGGAAATGCGCGGTTGTTTGCCTCCCGCATTCCGTTTTGTATATCAGCCCCGCGCCTTTGCGATGCGTCGGGATTCAAAACGACCGCCTTACAGGCGATGGGCATGCGATTTTCTCTTCCGGCAGTAAAAATTTTGTACCAGCGCTCAAATCCATGGACGAATTCGTCCTCGCCGGTTCCTGGCTGAATATAGATGACTCTTTCGGGAACGTGATCGAGCCTGCCGGTTTCCGTTATACCCCTGCGGGAGGTTTCAACCGCAGGTCCGCAGCGGTTGATCGTTTTACCCCAACAGGCGAATGGGGCGCATGGCATCAGATTCCCAATGCGTCTTCCCGGGAAACGGAAGAAATCGCCCAATCCTTCCGGGCGCAATTCAAGGAAGGGAAAATGGAAGTAACTCTCAAGGATGGAACAAAAGGGGGATTTTACCGAATCAGGGCTGATCTGGGAGAACCCGTCAAATCTCGGTTGCAATTGAAGGATATTATCGTATCGGGAAAGGCGACTGATCAGCATCCCCTCCCCAATATGCTCGATTCCCAGGATGCTTCTTTTACTGTATTCATGACGGATGATAACAAGGGACCAACGCCTGAAACTCCGATTCGCATTGAGTTTCCCCTGGATACGCAGGATATGAAGAATCCTGTTTTACAGATCGTTCCCAGACCCAATTACGGGCCTCGGGAAATGGAGATTTTCCTTAAGGAAGGCGGTCATTGGAAGTCCCTTACGAAAACCGTCATGAAATCGGAACCTCTTTACCTGAGACTTTCCGGGGGAGACCGGGCGCGGCTCGAGATCATGGGAAGTTACGATCCCCAGAACCGAAATGTTCAGATTGCGGAAATCAGGATCAGCGACGGGTTGCCATTGAAGAAGGAAGTGAAGGAGGCGTCCATACCCGGAACCTTGAAAAGCGTTTCTGTCGAAATGATCGACAAAAAATAATTCATGGGAAAACTGATATGCGATCAGGAGGATGATATGAACCGGTATCTTTTGACAATCCTTTTATTGTTTTCCGTAAACGCATTTTGCGGGAAGGAAATTCCAGAACAATGGAAATTCGATTTCGGAGAGACGCAAACGGAAAAAGGATTTATCGGAGTCAATAATAAAATTCCCTTTTCCGAAAAGGAAGGATTCGGGTGGGTCTCTTTTCCTCAATATACAAGAGACAGGGTTCATCCCGATTCTCTCCTAAGGGATTTTATCTTTAGTAACTCACCGGCTGTATTCCGCGTGAATTTAAATCCCGGGATATACAGAATCTCCTTTATTATGGGTGAAATGCAATACAGCGATCATTCTCTGAAAATCAGCATTCCCTCTTTGAAAAAGGATTTTCCCGAAATAATTCCCAAAAAGGGAGAGTATGTTACCATATCCGCAGCGCTCGAGATAAAGGTGAAAGCGCTGGATATCCATTTCGATTCTCCCCGGAATAACTGGATCATTAACGCCTTGACAATTGAGCCAAGTTCTCGAATCGAGGATGTAAAAATTTCAAAGGAGCGGAAAAAAGTGAAAATCGCCGTTCAGGATACATGGGAGGATGTGGCGCATTGGGATGATCCCATCGCGCCCTATGTAAAAAAATTCCGCGCGAATCTTTCAACCATATCCACTCTGGAACCAACGGGACTTTCCCGAAATGATTATCTGAAGGTGATCGAGGGGAACGTGGATTATTTCAAAACGCTCCAGGATGAAAGCGGCGCCATCATCGATCCCCATCGCAATGTGGAATATCAGTATTCCACGCCCTGTTTCGCCCTGGCGTCCGCAACTCTTGTGGTTCACAAGGGAAGAAAAGACCTTCTGGAACATTCCGCCAAAGCCATGGATTGGGCGACATGGACGCTTTCCCAGAGGAAAGCCGCAACCGCTCACGAGGATTTTTACTCGCACCAGATCGCCCGCGCCCTGCCGCTTTTAAAATCCCTTGTTGATTCCGAACGCTATGCAAAATGGGAGCAAAACATCCGCTCGTTCGATCCTTATGAAACATATCGCTCCGGCGTGGGCGGCGGAAACTGGAACGTAGTAGCCCTGAGCGGCGAGGCGCTTTTCCATCTCTTGGGAATTCGCAAAGATAAAAAATACATCGAAGATTGCCTCGCCATGCAGGGCAGATTTTTCAATTCCAAATGGGGGCTTTATACCGAAGGACCCATGCCCTATGATCACTTCCCCCGTATCTGGGCTGCGGATATGCTTGAAGCGGGATTCCAGGGCAAATATACCGACAAACTCCGAATCGTCCTGGATCGGGCGGCGCTCACAAGCCTTTTCATGCAATCTCCCATGGGCGAACTTCCCGCGGGCGGCAGAAGCGCGCATCACCAGTGGAACGAAGCGGAGCAATGCTTCACGTATGAAATTTACGCCGCCCGGGCGAAAAAAGCCGGCGATCTCGAAATGGCGGGCGTTTACAAGCGCGCCGCTCATCTTGCCCTGGGTTCCGTGAAAAGATGGATGCGCCCTTCCGGCGAACTCTGGATCGTGAAAAACAAAGTCGATCCCGCGAAATTTCACGGGTATGAAGGCTATTCCTCCCATTCCCAGTATAACCTCCTTGCCATGGCTATGCTATCCATTGCGTTTAAGCACGCCGCATCCACAGAGGATGTTCTGGAAAAACCTTCTCCCGCCGATATTGGCGGTTTCGTTTTTCAGATACCCCCTCCGCATCACAAGGCGTTCGCCAATGCAGGCGGGATGTACGTCGAAATAGATTATTCCGCTGATTTGCATTACAATCCCACGGGATTGATACGGATTCACAAAAAGGGATTCAATCCCCAGCTGGGTCCAAGCGATGGTCTCACGGAAACCCCTAGCTCGCGTTATCCGGAAGGACCCCGCGCCACGTGCGCGATCGGCGCGTCCTGGAAAAACAGCGCGGGAAAATGGCGCCGGCTGGGCGAGTTTGGAAATCCTGTTCAGGCGGAATTGAAAAATGTAAAGGAATCCCCGGAATTCGTTTCCTTTGATTTGGAATATCAGGGTGATTTCGACGGCGTATCAAAGATCGTGGAATCTTATGAAGTTAAACCGGATAAGGTTGGCTTGAGAGTCTCACTGGAAAACTATAAAGGTCCTTTTCGATATGCGTGGCCTGTTCTTTCCGATAACGGGGAAAAGAAAACCAGCATTGAAATTTTGGGCAATACTGTAAAGGTAACGCTGGATGGAGAATCTCAAACCTATATGGCGGAGGGCGGCGGAACGCTGAAAGTTGAAGAACAGGAATACCCGTTCAAAAGCGGCTGGGCGCGCCTTGCCGTTGCGGAATATCCGGAGGCGTCCGCTCCCTTGCTTTTGATTCAGCCTGTAAGTAAAAACAGATGATCAAATATAAAATGATGACATTTTCAGATTTTTGAAAATAATCAATAAATTCCCATGTCTATTTATTACATGAAAAGGAGAATATCTTATGTCAGGATGTAAAAAGACGGCTTATATCATTTTCATTTTATTTTTATTGTATGGACATTGTTTTTCACAGGAACCGATGAAAAATGGCTCGACTCTCTGGCGATTCGATTTCGGAATCGCTGAAACCGCAAAGGATTTTATATCTGTGGATAATGAGATCTCTTATTCCCCCGAAAAAGGTTATGGCTGGATGACCCCTCCACAGCATCTCAGGGATAGAAAACAACCCAACGCGCTTCTCAGGGATTACGCGTTCAGCTTTACCCCCGCCGTTTTCCGCATGAATGTGGAACCGGGTTTGTACCGCATCACCCTGCAGCTTGGAGATATGCTTTACGGCGATCATTTCCTGAAGGCATCCTTTTCTGTGAAGGATGTCGAGGTTCCTGTCATCAATCCGGAAAAGGCGGAATTTGCCACGCTCAAATTGACCCTCTCGATACCGGATAAAACGCTCGATGTGTTTCTCGATTCCCCCACGAACAACTGGGCGCTGAACGCCCTGATCCTTGAACCCGTTAAGGAAAAGGAAGAGTTGAAAATTACAAAGAAAAAATACAAGGAATCAGGGCAGGATGTTTGTCTTCCGGAAACCGATCCGAATTCGCCACGACGCTCCAAAATTGAATCGTATATTCCTCGTTCCGTTGAGGTCATCCGCATCGATGTCGATGGCGACGGCGATCTGGACATCCTCGAAGCCTGGTGGAACGGAAAACGCGTTAGATGGTTCGATGAAAACGATGACATGAGGGAAATCGATATCAGGGGCGATACGGCGGATGATGCGGTTCAGATAGATCGCGATGGAGACGGTTATTATGACGGTCCCGATGACATGAACATCGACTGGGTGGATAATGACAACGATGGCGACGCGGACCTCCAGGTGATCGCCATCAATCCATCGAAAACTCAAGCCACGATTCACGCCGCATCCTCGCATTACATGATCTTCGAGGATGTGGATGACGACAATGTGCATGGCTACGTCAACTGGGAGAATTTCGAGTTTCCCTGTTGGCGAATCACGGGAAAGGGAAATTTCTCCCCGGATTATAACGGCGATTCGATTTTTCTCAAGGAGCACCTTCCCGCTTTCGCGATTTCCGATCCCAGGTATAACTGGGAAAATCCCTTTGCCTTCTATGATTTCGATGATGACGGCGCGACGGAAATGGCGATCCGTTTTTGCGACGCCAAAATTCAGGATTCCGAATCCCTGTGGCATTACGATGGTTTCCTCGAAGATACGTTTGTCGCGTACGATCTGGATAACGACGCCCAGCGGAATAATGAAATGGATTATGACATGACGCTTCATTTTTCCGGAGGGGAAAGACTGGATTACAATAAATTCGTGAACAAATTTCCCAAACTCAAGGCGCCGCAGTGGGTTCTTCCCTATTTCCGCTATACAAACTGGCGGGAAATCGACGAACTCATTTATGTCCCCCATGATAAATGTTACGATGAGATATTCAAACCCCAGTGGGGGCGCGCCTGGCTCGTTTTTGACGAGGATGATGACGATCACCGGTGGGAACGCGTGGAAATGTATTATCCGGACGATCCCTATATCACCTCCAAATG
>JAFGFK010000518.1 GCA_016931135.1 Candidatus Sumerlaeota bacterium
ATTTGTAAGGGGATTTAATATAAATGCCATATAAAGACAATTTATATCAAGTGAGAGAAGAAGATCTATGGGTAAGAGTAGCGCCCATTCTTGAAAGAATAGTTCCCGATATATATCAGTATGATGGCAAAGAACACTCAAGACAAGTTAATTTAAACATAAATAAGCTAATTAAGAATATAACAAAAGATGATTTTTTAACAGATTATGAATATTATCTTTTAGCTTGCTGCTCTATATTACATGATATCGGTAAAATACATAACCATGATAATAAATTTTCTCATGGAGAAGCCGCCGCTGAATATTTAATCAATAATCCAGCAACATTCAATCTGCGGAATGATATAATTAATATAGTAGTTCCCATAATAAAGCTTCACTGTAAATCTACATCTGAATTCGTAGAAGAATTTAAGCAACTACCAGAAAACGAACCAACAGCGGAACCTATTCTTGATAGCAGTATCAATTTGAAAAAGCTTGCGATTATTTTTAGAGCATCTGATATGCTTGATATTTGTTCTAGTAGAACCTTCCTTTATTATGAATCGCAATTACTGGAAGAACGAGAAGACAAAAGAAAATTTTTTTCCAGATATTTCACTGTGGGGTGGGAATTTGATGACAATAACAATATTCTTACCAAAATTGTTCTATTTCCTCATAATCTATTAAACAATTTTTGTCAGATATTGCAATTAATACTTGAATACGAAAATTATACGAAAACAGAAGAGTGGCCTGAAATATTTAAATATTTAAAAATATATTTAGGGCGGTTATCGCCATCTAATATAATGTTTGATCATAATTTTGATTATCTGAATAATGTTGATTTGCACACAATATGCGGAATTCGACCTTCCGTAAATAGATGTATTAACGTATGCTCCCCAAATTCTATTAACATAAAAAATAATATTTTTTGTAAAGAATCCAATACGCATTTAGTAAAAGAATATATTGAAAAATATACCTATCCTGATTTTATTGGAAGGGATTGGATTATTAATCAAATAACTGATTATATTAAAAATAGGTTGGATAAGAATGTGATATATATTAGGGGTGAGAAAGGAACGGGAAAAAGTTCCTTGCTTGTTCAAATCGCAAAAAGATATGAAAATACTTCTTATCATTTCTGTTCTTATGACGACCCCTGTTCTGCAGATATCAATAAACTGATATTTTCACTTGCTGCACAATTCTATTCTTTTTTTGATGAATATAAATATCATATAGAAATTAATGATCTCAATATAACTGATGCGAATTTATTATTCGAAAAATTGATTATTAATCCTTTAAAGAAAATAAACAGGGAAGAAAAAACGATATTAATCGCTATAGACGCTCTGGAAGAAGCTTCTCGTTACTGCGAGAGAAACATGATCGCGCCATTTGTTGCTGATATCGAATTATTTAAAAGAATCAATGATCCAGCCAATTTTATACAACAACAACAAAATTCAAGAAACCTTCCAAGATGGATTAAATTTATTGTTACCTCTACACCCGACAATGATATAAATTATACATTTAATCTAGCTGGGATTGATACAATTTTATTAAGCGCATCAGATTTAAACAACAAAAGTGATATAAGAAAATACATCGATAGTAAACTGAATAATTGTATTCCGAATACCGATCATTTAAAAAATTTATCAGATGTCCTATTAAATAAGAGCTGTGGTCTATTTATTTATATTTATTTTGCTGTAAAATATATAATGGAAGAAATTGAAAATAATCCTGATATTGATTTGAATGTGATTATTACAAATATTAACAATTTTCGATTAAACGATTTGTATAAACTATATGAACAATATTTAACGAGGAGAGTAAACTCATTACCTGAAGGAAGAGATTCATTCAATGATATAATACCTTTAATGCAAATATTTATTGCATATCAAGGTAATTTAAATTCCCCTGATATTGATTCATTTATTAATTTTAAGAACATAACCTTTCGAACAAATCTAATCAGAACAAAATTAATGGAAAAAGATGGCGCATTTAAAGCAATTTTAGTTATAATGGGATCTTTATTTGATGAAACAGTAGAGACTGTAAGGTTTCATCATAAGTCAGTAAGAGATTGGCTAATAGAAGAGAAAAATCATCCCTATTTTATTGATATTCAAAAAGGGCATTTGATCTTGTCAGAATACTACTGGAAAAAATATTCTGAATGGAACAATAAAAAAGATGATAAAGATGCTCCTGAACTTGCTCAATATTTAGCTGAATATCTTCCCTATCATCTTGCAGAATCGGAACAATTTGACAAGCTGAATGATCTGTTACTAAATAAAGAATTCCTCGATAAGATTACTGGATCTACATTTTCCAACTGGTCGCGCTACGAAAAGACTGAATGGAATCATGCCTATGAGATATGGATAAAATATCTTCTTGATAAGGAGGGTCCAGACGTCGCCTTGATCTGCGCCTTCTGGACCTATTTTGAGGCTTTCTTTTGGTGGGGGGAATATATCCCCATTAATATCTGTGATAAAATCATTTCATTATGTGAAAAACACGCGTTTGATGAAAACCATACAAAATTAATATCCTCTTTGAAAACCTTTCATTCCAACTATGTTAGAAGACGGGTTTATAATAATAGAGAGTCTTATGTACAAGAATGGAAACAGGTTGAAGATTCCTTGTCCGAGATTCAAAATCACTTAAAAACGAATAAAATCCTTATTGATGATAATGGGAATTACAATTATTTACAGAACAGGATAATTATTCTTTCCAACATTTATCTGGCAGAAGCAAAATCTTACCTTAATGATCCCAATGCCCATGAACTGATGTATGATTCCATCAAACTTCTTGAAAATGATAAATTTGACGATTGGAGCGCATCTTATGTATGGACCTATCTTGCTGATTACTGGTTTAGAAAAGGGGATGAAATACAATCAGAAAAATGTTGTAAAGAGGTTTATAATCTTTATAAGGATATTAAAAAGGATGAAGATGTAGAAGAAACTGTTGCGGATATGTTTCAGATTCTTGGCGATCTTTACTGGAAGCATAACAATTGGGATCTGGCTTTTAAGGCTTATCAATTGGCTATTATTTATGTATTCCTCTCCCATATCGCATATGATTCAAATCCTGATGAATATACAATCGAGGATCAAAAAGAACACATGGAACGAGCGGCGAAAAGAATTTGGGAATATTATAAGAAAGAACCGGGAAATATCAAAAGGATACAAGGTTTTTGCGATGATTTCCACTCAAGTTGGTTTAAATATTATCCTGAACCAAAATATCTACCTGTCATTTTCGATAAACAATTAATGGAGCATTTTGGAAGTTCATTAAAAGATGATAAAGATCAAGATAAACTAGTCATGAACAATGAATTGATTCAATATTTATTCCCACCTGTTCCTATTAGGGGAGATAAGGAAGGGAAAGAGCGGATATGCAGTTTTGCCAGATTAATAAGCACAGAAATGGATCAAAAATCTGAGGAGTTACTGCAATGAATAGTGAAACGAATAAAGTATCGGATAAGAATGATTTGAGATTTCATGAAATCAACAGCATCAACGATGACCTCCTCCTTCCGTGGCTTGATTTATATGAAAAAGCCTTTCCCCCTGAAGAAAAAGTCCTTGTCTCACTTTTTCTGTCAAAATTAAAAAAACGCGCGGATTTACAATCACCTCCCAATGAATGTTTCTTATCGGCAATCGATAAGGAAAAAAACCTGTTATGTATCAGTTTTTTCAGTATCAGCCCCAAAAACCAGGTTGCCTTTCTATGGTATCTGGCGGTTCAGGAGAACCTGAGAAACAAAGGGATTGGGTCCCTGGCTTATCGAGAGACCATTTCAAGGTGTCAACGCCATGATAATTTAAAGGCGGCAATATTTGAGGTGGAAATTCCTGAAAAGGCTCCTGATCTGGAACATAAGAAACTATCCGAGAGAAGGATAAAATTTTACAAACGTCATGGGGCAAAATTAATAGGAGGCGTTGATTATTTTCAGCAGGTTGGCTCGCATCAACCGCCTGTTCCCATGTATCTAATGATACACCCTTTTAAATCATTTCATAAGGATGAATGTTTTTCTCTTATAAAGAACTTTTTTGGGGATTCTGTTACGCAAACTGGAAATATTTACCTGGAAGGTTAAAACGCTATGCTACAAAATATATATTTTTCCCAATTAATCATTATTGCATTTACACTGCACTTTGCATCAGGTTGTTCTTGCATCGTAGCAAGACCAAAAGGCGCGCCGGAGGTTGTGAGCGTGAAAAAAATCTGGGATCAGGCGCCGTATAACTCCTTTACCGATCTTGCATTTTTTAATGGGAAGTGGTTCTGCGCGTTTCGGGAGGGAAATACCCATTGGGGAAAAGGCGACTGCGGGAAGGTCCGAATCATATATTCAACGGATGGAGAAACATGGGAGTCCGCTGCGCTCCTTTCGGAAGAAGGAGCGGATCTCAGGGATGCCAAGCTCTCCATCACTCCGGATAACCGCCTGATGCTCCTTTATTTTCGCCGTTTCAATCCAACCGCTTACCCGGAAAAACATGAGCAGAGTTTCACGCGTTTTTCAAAAGACGGTTTTACCTGGGATGAACCGAATCTCGCCGGAACCACAGAAAGATGGCTGTGGCGCGTTGCGTGGCATAAGGGGGTAGCGTATGGTTTCGATTACGGCGGACCGGATGGCGCGCCGCCCTTTCAGGCGCCGCGTACGGGAAGATTTTATTCGAGCGATGACGGCATTCACTTCAAAACTATTTTCGAGTGCGAACATGCGGGGGAAAGCGCGATATTTTTTCTTGAAGATGATACCGCGCTGCTTCTCATCCGTTCGGAAGGCGACAACGCGGTTCTGGGAACAGCGCGCCCTCCTTACGCAAACTGGGAATGGAAGGATTTGAAGAGGAGGCTGGGGGGGCCCCAAATGATCAGGCTGCCTGATGGGCGATTTGTAGTTGGTGGCAGGCTTTACGAAGAACGGGCGCGGACATCGCTTTTGTGGCTCGATCCGGATAAGGGAACCCTGGAGGAATTTCTCACGCTTCCATCAGGAGGGGACACCAGCTATCCGGGTATGGTTTATAAGGATGGCATGTTGTGGGTGAGTTATTATTCCTCGCACGAAGGCAAGACCTCGATCTACCTGGCAAAAGTCAAATTTCCTTGAAAAATTTTTGAATAAACGCCAAGGATAAATATGTTTATCATTGACAAAGAAAATTTTGAATTTTAAGTTCAATTTAAATTATATGTGAAGGATTCAGTAATGAGCGCACAATCGTTTCATATTCAAATAAAAGCGATAGAAACTCAGTTAAGCGTATTAAAAGCCCAAGTGAATTCTGACAAAAAAACGGGGCAAGAAAAGACAAGTTTTGCGAGTCTTTTTGGAATTCTCTCGGGAAAAAGTGAAACGACAGAAGAGGATATCCAACAATCAGAATTTAAATTTACATGGAGTGATCATTCCATAAAATAGAATTACCAAAGATGAAGATATAACAAAAAGCGGGATAATTGAAACCTTATGGTGACTGTGATAATTTTTGTTAACTATTTCGATTTTCTGATCGGTTACTTCTATTGGGGGAAATAGACAAAAAGGGAAAGCATGGATTGGTAAAACGCATCTCTCATCATTTATTAATTATTGGTATGATTTTCCTGCTGTTTTCCTCCTATGCGGAAAATCCCGACGATAAATCCGGCAAAAAGACATACATTTTGTGTACGGGAAACAGGGGTGGGCAGTATTACCATATCGGCATGGCGCTTCGCGACATCCTCGAAGATACGGACATCCATCTCCAGGTGAAGGAAACCGCAGGCTCCGTTCAGAATATCGAGATGGTCCTTTACGATCCGGAGCAGGATCATCTGGGGATCGCCCAGGCGAATGACGTTTATTCCTGTTTATCCGATCCAACCTTCGCCTCAAAGATATCCTACATACGCGAGCTGTATGATGAGCGTCTTTTCATATTTGTACGGAAGAACTTGGGTATCAGAAACGTGGAGGACCTCGCGGGAAGGAAGGTCAATATCGGAGAGGATAAAAGCGGAACGGCGAATTGCGCCAAGAAGGTATTGGGATACGCGGGGGTATTCAATAAAATCACGCCTTATGATTATAATTTCCCGTCATCGGGAGAAAAACTCATATCAGGGGAACTGGATGCTGCGTTTTACATGATTTCGCCCGATTCGCCGTTTCTCAAGGCGCTTCTCGAATCTCCGGGGATCGAACAGATAAACCCGGATCGAAACATCCTGTTATACTTTGATAACCAGAAAGGTTATTCGTCATTTCAAACAGGGGATGAACGCGGCATCCGGATCACGTCGGTTCTTATCTGCCCCGCCAGTATGCCGATGAAAGATGTGGGGATCATCTCGCGCGCCATCGAGGAACATCTGGCGGATATCAAGATCCAAACCGGCGCGCTCCTGGTTCAGCCAACCGGTTTCGGGAGCGATTTCATCCGGCGGCATCCGGGATATGCTTATAGAAAAAGCGTTAAACGCCTTATTTCCCAGTTCAGCCAGGTGGCGCTTGTTGCCGGATTTTTGATCCTGCTTATTTATTTTTACCGTTTCACATACAAAAACCGCCTATTAAAAAGACTTTCCCTGATCTTTTTTGTCAGGGTTTTTCTTGTGATGGCGGCGATCGTTGTGAGCGGATCTACGCTGCTTTACCTGATAGAACATAATTTCAACGAGTACTTCCGCACGCTGTTCGATTCCCACTGGTCAATGATAGTTTACATTTTAAGCGGATTTGAAGATGTGAAAACCGAGACCGTTGCGGGTAAAATCATCTCCGCCATGATGGTTTTGAGCGGGATATTGTTTGTCGCCATCCTCACGGGGGAACGCGCATCCACGTTTACCTTTCAGAAACTCAAAGGAGGAAAAAAAATGAATCTCAAGGATCATTTCATCATTTGCAACTGGAATCCGCGGGGGGATAAAATCGTACGGGAACTGCATAACGAGATAGCAAAACCGGATTCCCAGATCGTGGTTATCACGGAATCTCTCGTGGATGACGGCATTTACTCCAAAATTCCTGAATATGAAAATGTCGTGTTCGTCGCATCGAATTTATACAGCAAGAACACGTATGACGCCTTCCGGATTCAAGACGCCTCCTCGGTAATCATACTCGTGGATGAAGATCATCCAGATCCCGATGCAAAAACGGCGCTCATTACGATGGCGATCCGCCAGGTTGTGGGGGATACAAAGTTATGGAAGGGAAACCTGATCGCGGAATCGGTCAATCACCAGAAGGTGGAGCTATTGAAGGGCGCCGGAGTGGACGAGGTGATCTGTCCCGGCGATTACGGCACGGCAGTTCTTGCCCAGGCGGCGCTTTTCAAAAAAATCTCCGATGTGTATCACGATTTATTGACTTACTCGAGGGATTCGAATGAAGTATATATCATCGATTATGGTGATATTCCGGAAGGGGTCTGGAAAAGGGCTTTTGAGGGAAAGACCTTCGAACAGGCGTCGAAAAAAATATCTGAGATGACGCCGGATGAAAATCCCTACATCCTGATCGGGATTCGGAGAAACGATGTCTGCATCGTGAATCCCAGAAAGAACGAAAGACTTCCCGGAAAGTTTTTCGATATATTCCGGGAAAAGGATTCACCGATCTTTCTGGCTTATGAAAAGCCGGACTTGAGAAAATTAAAGAGTCAAAATGCGCCTGCTTAATGCTTGACAGGGTAATTTCTTTCGGTAAAGTGTATACTTATCAGAATATTGACATGTGTGGAACTTATTTTTTCCCAAAATGAGAAATATCTTTACGAGGTAAACTCATGAGGATTTTTTTTGCTTCTCTGGTATTCCTGGTCCTTTCTTTATACTCAATTGCTGAAAGTTTTACGGATTTTCCCCCGGATTACAAGGAAAATTTCGAGGGACAACTCAATCGCTGGGAGATTGCGGATAAGGGGAAAAGCCCGCTTGTAACGACGGAAGACAAGTTTCGTTCGGGGAAACAATCGGCTTACTCCGGACCTCCGGGAACCATGCGCGTCTCGCGGTATGACTTTCCGGTTCCCTTGGTGGGAAGACTCGAGGTGTGGTTTTACGACGACATGGCGCCTCAAAAACGCCAGATCGCCGCTGCGCAGAACTTGAAGAAACAAACATTCGGTATCGTGTGCAACGGGGGGGAACGGTACAAGGTTCGGGTGGATAAGGAATACATCGAGGTTCCTGTAAAACGCTCCGAAGGCTGGCGTCAATTCGGTTGGGATTGCGATGGGGAAAAGATTATTGCCTTCATCGATGGCGAGGAGGTTCACGCTGTTCAGGGTTTCAACCATATCGCGTCTCTTTCTCTGGGGAGTTTCTGGGATGACAGCGCGGGATGGTGGGACGATATGCGCGCGTCGATCCGAACTCCTGCAAAAGCCCGTGCGTTTGCGGAGGCGGAGTCCGCCTTTCGCCACAGCGCGCCGCGCAGTATGCCTCTGCAGACGATCGAGGCGCCCGGGGCTTCGGGAAAGGCTATAAAATTGTGGGATCAGTCGGAGCAGGAATGGGCGCTTCATGCGCAAAACGCGGGTAAATATAAAATTCTTTTCAAATATGCGACGGCGCTGCCCTTCGCCCGAAGGATGATTACGATCGGGAAAAACCAGGTGAATTGTCAATTTCCCAGAAGCGGAACATGGAACGACTGGGGATATATCGCTGTTCCGGTGGAACTGGAACAGGGAATACAGACATTGCGTATGAATGCAGCCACCAACGGGATCAACCTGGATTGGATTGCCCTGGCGCCCGACGATTTTGATATCAACGCATACGCAGGCATGTTCAACGAGTTCCTGCAGATGCGTCCCTGGGTGGAAAAGGCGGCGAAATATTTCACGGAAAGTTTGAAGGCGTCTAATATTGATCCGCCCCAATGGGATACATGGATCAATGGGAATGCCCTTCCTGGGCAAAAAGATTTGGAACGACAAAAAGAAAAGATGTCCGCAGATATTCAGAAAGCCCTGGATCAGTTCGTGGAAAAAAACCGCAATCTCCTGATATCCTCATTCCGGATCAAACCATTCCGGGGTCTCAAGGAGGAAACAAAGATTTCAAAAGATTATTATAAACGCCTTCTCCGATATGTCCGTTACGCCTCTCCCAAATTCAAAGATTGGCGTTATGCGCCCGGATGCCGGTATCACAAAAGAGACGATCATTTGGAACACGGCGTTCGTCAGAACGCCGTAGTCGCGTTTTCTTACAGCGCGCTGCTCCAGGGATTCTGGGAACAAACCATTGCAGGCGTTCCGCGATCGCAGGTTCAGGAAGACCTGATTGGACTCCTCCGGTACATCACCATCACGCACAAGGCGAATTTTCTCCCCACCGGAGATGGCGAACCGTGGGGCGATCACTGGCAGTCCGCTCACTGGGCTGCCTTTGCCGGGCACGCGGCATGGCTGGCGTGGGACATCCTGCCTGATGACGTGAAACTGATGTCCATACGTATGATTATTTACGAAGCGGACCGCTTCAACGCGCGTCCGCCGGATTCCGGCGTGGAAAACGACACCAAGGCGGAAGAAAACGCATGGAACTCGCAGATCATCGCCCTGGCGGCTTGCATGCTTCCTTCTCATTCCAATAATCCCCTTTGGCACGAAAGCGCCATTGTCTGGATGCTCAATTCCCTGGTTCGCGAAAAGGACCTCGAGGATACGCGGCTCATCGATGGAAAGCCTGCGAAAGACAGGCTCCGGGCGGTAACCATCCATCCGGATTACACGCTCGAAAATCATGCAAGGGTTCATCCGGACTACATGGCGTGCGGTTATTTGAAGCTTCGCAACGCCCACCTTTATACAGCGGCGGAACTTCCCATTCCCGAGAGCTGCTATTACAATGTCCCTGAGACTTTTGACGTCCTTTATCACCTTACGGCGACCAATGGTTCCTTTTTCTACGTGAATGGGCAGGATAGGACTCCTCATCGCCATGACACATGCCTGGTAATGTGGGGAAGCATGAACACGCTGAAGAAAGAGCCGAAATCCGCTTTTCTGGAACGCTCCACCTTGACATTTCTCCAACGCATGCATGCGCCTTTTGCCGATGGAAGCCTCTATGATCCCCGTACCTATATTTACCCGAATCCCGAAGAGGAAATGATGGCGCGTTATGCGGAAATGTATTTGCATCACCGGATGTACGGCGATGGACCCGATCCGGTCAGCCGCGAGGAATTTCTCAAGAGCCAATCCTTCACGCGCGTCTATGACATTGGGGGATTCGTCACGCATCGCACTCCTTCCAAGTTTTCTTCTTTCGCCTGGAAAAACGGCGCCATGGGGCTTGTTTTCCCCTCGGATGACACCTGGTTCACGGCGTGTTCGGAACGCAGTCTCGTTGGAAGAATCACGTGCGAGGGCGTCTCCGATTCCAAACCGAAAGTTTTGAAACATGCAGTAAAAGAAGGAGACGGTTTCTCCATCGGGGTTCAGATCGAGCGTTGCGAGGGAAAGATTCATCAGTGGGCAGCGATGGTTTCCCTCCCGGAGGACGCGGTGTTTTACCTGGAGAGGCTGGAGGCTCGGGAAAAGGTAAACGTCCGGGAAATTGCCACGGCAACGGCTGTTATTTTTAACGAAGACGCCCCGGGGATTTCCCCGAACTATAAAACGGCATACCACGAAAACGGCGAGGAAAAAATAGAGGGGGCATCGGACAAACCCGAGAAAACGATTGTCTGGGATTCCGCATGGGTGAATATTGCGGAAAAAATGGGATTTGTCACATCCAATAAACAATTCGCTTATCTGGATAATAACGTTTACAAACGCGGCAGGCTCGAGGAGGAGATCATCGGGAACTACCAGAAAGAACCTGGTGAGAAGGTGGCGGGACAAGAGCTGAGCGCAACCGCCCTTGTTCTTCTGCCGAATCAGAAAGCCGAAGACACAAAAAACGTACGCGTTATTCTTGAAAGAAAAGGCGCTCACGTTATGTACGCCCATACGGAAAAGGTCGGCGTTCTCGCCAACCTGGGACCTGAGCGGGAAGAGGTTTCCCTCCTGGAAGAAAAAATATCTCTCGATTCCCTTGAAGTAAAAATAATTCCCTGAAATCCGCAAGGAGAAGCGCTATGTTCAATAAATCCCTGATTATATGTGTCATTCTTTTTACTCTATTTTTTTCAAATTTTAACGGGGAGGTTTTCGGGATGAAAGGCGATGAGAAACAGAAAGAGGAAGTCAGCAAGGGGGCGAAGCCCTGCCGGTTCGATGATTTCCCGCGCCCCTCGATCCTGTTGACAAAAACCCGGCTGGAAAACCTGAAAAAAGAAATCTCCTCGCAAAAATGGAGAAAAGGCGTCTATGAGGAAATCGTCAAGGCGAATGCGGATTTGTGGGTAGGGCGTGAGATCGCGCTTCCTGAACGAACGGGACATTATCACAGGTTCTTTTGCAGTGATGGAACCAAGCTGGAAACTCCGGATGAAAAAACGCAAAAATTCACAACCAGGGAGTATAAATGCCCGGCGTGTGGAAAGGTTTATTCAGGCGAACCATACGATGGGGGAAGGCGCTGGATCGAAAACCGGTGGCGATATTTCGCCTGCCGCGACCTTGCCCTAACTTATGCCATAGAAGGAGATAAACGTTACGCAAAAAAAGCGGCGGAAATCCTTTTGAAATACGCGGACGCCTATCCCGGGCGCCATACCACGCACCTGGAAGGCGGGATCGTTTTCCAATCGCTGGGAGAGTCCGTTATGATGATCCCGCTCGCTCAGGCTTATGACCTGATTTACGATGCGGGCGTTTTATCGGAGGAAGAAAAGAAACACATCGAATACGACTTTTTCTGGGAATCCGCCGAGGGGCTTGTGAAAATGGGCATAGGCGGAAACTGGGGTTCGTGGCACCTCTCTGCCGTAGGCGCGATCGGGCTTGCCACGCGCCACCAGAGATTCATTGATTATGGAATCCAAAACTTCCAATCCCAGATCGAGAAACAGCTGGGCTCCGACGGGCTCTGGCCCGAATCGGTTCATACCTATCATTTCTACCCGCTTCAGGCTTTTATTCATTTTGCCGAAGCCTGCTCCAACATGGGGGAGGACCTTTATAACTGGAAGGCGGAAAATGGCAATACGCTGAAATCCATGTTTACCGCGCCGATTTCCTACATGTATCCCGATACGCGTCTTCCCGCCATCAACGATGGATGGTTTGG
>JAFGFK010000519.1 GCA_016931135.1 Candidatus Sumerlaeota bacterium
TCCACAAAGAGGGTGAAAAATCCCACGACGAAACAAAGGATATAGAAAAAATTCCTGGCGCGCCCCTCTTTACCCTGAATCATGAACGCAGCAAGGAGCGCTATGAAAACGACAGACGCCCCGGGGAGCCAGAAATTGAAGGCGTTTCGGGAAAAAACAAGAATAAACAGAGCCACGAATACCCAGCTCCAACGGACTATGGATTCCTTTTTTTGAAAATAATTTATGGTGACGCCTGTCATATAAATCAACGCGGGAATGAGGAAGAGTCCAAAGAGTACGAAATAATCAACCAGATCGGTATGAAGATTTGAGGGAAGGGGCTTGATAATCAACTGGAATTTTGCAAATTTCAGAGGTAACCAGGAGGCGATTTTAATTTCATTGGACATCGGTGGTTGAAAATGCATTTTAAAAAGCAGGAATAAAAATACCGATGCCATACCCAGGGCTGCAACCATCACGATACTTTGTCCCATACCGCGCCAGGTTTGTTTCCACCGGTGGAGATTGAGATAGACAAGGATCAGGGCGCCGAAAAATCCCATGACAATCGCATCCCAGGTATTGGTGACAAAGGTTCCGCCTATGGTCAGGGCGAAAAACAGGAAATGAATCCAGTATTTCCGGAAGAAGTCCTTCAGACTCGAGGCTTTGCGGGAAACGCTCACCACAAAACTCATGCCTGTACTCATAGTCAGAAGAACCAGGGGGAGACTTGAATGGTGAGGATGGAGGTCCCCCAGTATGGCGGAGAAATACGGGAATTCGGTAACGGTATGTTCGATCACCCGTGAGGTGCGCCAGAAATCGACCGAGTAAAGGACGATCTGCTTGTGAGACATGATGACTTTCCATAGGGATTGATCCGGACCTTTATGCGAAACCCAATATGAAACGCGTTCCAGGAGCTGCTGGAGGGCGTCGATATTGCCGAAAAGAACTACCATAAAGGCTGCAAGGATACCCCACGCATATCTTCTGGTCATATTGGCGCCCAGGGAGAATGCGCCGATGAAGCTCAAGGCGAAAATGGTCGCCAACCCGAGGTTAAAGGCGTACCTTGCCTCGTATCGGGAGAATTTAGCCAGCGTCGCCCACTGGAGATGTCCAAAATAATAATAATTGATGTAGAATTTTTTCTTTTTCAGATTCTCCGGCGCGTCGGGTCCCTGGATCATCTTCTTTCGCGTCTCTTTGGAATTCGCAACCGCCACTTCCTCGATGGCGTATTCCCCCCAGAGCCAGGTGTCTCGCGGGGGAAAATGTTTTGTCCTCATCAAGCCGTGGAGATAGGCGCAATTCAACATTTTTTCGGCGCCGCTCTCCCCCGGATTGAACATGGCTTCCGGCCTGTAAGAACGCACATTCACAAAAAAGAGAAAGGAGAAAAGGAACAATAATTCATAAATCAGGATCAACTTCCATTTTGCCTTGAAAAAGGTGAGGATTCGATCCTTTTGCCTGAAGAAAAACACGGCGCTAATTCCTGCCGCGATGATCAGGGAAATAAAAACGGAACCAAAGGAGAAGGAAAGGATGGCGCACAGATACCAATTGAGATATGTGATGAAAAACACGCCGAAAATTTTAGCGGCGCCATACCCGCGATCTTTCAGCGCCCGGAAAATATAGAAACACACGGGCAATACGGCAATGCTGAATAATTCGCAGGCAAGCCACCAGCGAAAGGTGAATCCGAAAAATCCGAGCCACCAGAAGGGATTGATAATTTTAAGCAGCATGTATGAGACCCATTATAATAAAAATCGCATAAAATTACCGGTAAGGATTACAAAATCACCAGCTCTTTCAAGGAAAAAATACATCTTTAGCGGAAATTTCATTCACGGGGAGTAAGTTTTTATGTTGAATTCTTGGAAGATATTGCTCGAATGGCATTTATTCAAAGGCGTCGTTTCATCAACCCGATAAAACTGGAAAGAGCGTTTTTTCATCCAGTTTCGTTTTACCTTCCGTATCTCCCAATGAAAAACTCGCCCTGATTTTCAATTAAAGTCCTTCACGTTTCATATCATGGACGCCCGTTTTGCCGGGCGAACAAACGGCAACGATTTCCGATTCAGGGGGGCGCAATTCCACATCCAGAAAATAACCGTATCGAAATTATATCCCCGGCTTTACAAGGCTGAAAAATAGGAAAACCCGCGATTCTTCTGAAAGGATGAATTCAGGGCATGATTGGTAAGTGGTAGCGGTAACGGGATTTGAACCCGTGTTTTAGCCTTGAGAGGGCTACGTCCTGGACCAAGCTAGACGATACCGCCATAAAAGATGGCTGGGGAGGCAGGATTCGAACCCGCGACCTTCTGATCCAGAGTCAGACGTCTTAGCCAACTCGACCACTCCCCAGCAAAAAAACCGTATCTTTATTCAAACAACAAGAAAAACTAAAAAGACTGGATATTCCATTGAAATATCCGGCGTCAAGAATTTATTTCACTTTTAGCGCAGTTTCGCGCCTTTCGCGGTTTCAAAATTAATTAAAATAACTGGGATTAACGGGATTAACGGGATTAAATCAATTTTTGAATTCATCCCCTTCATCCTTGCCTGTCGCGCCAACATGTCACGGCGAAGTTTCAACATAGCCGGAAGTCATACCTTCTACGGGATGAAGGCGGATTCATCCCTGTTAATTATCGAGTTTTCTTGAAAATGTGTTTTTTTTCAACAAGTGCGCCCATATTTCAAAGTGGGACGGGTCTCCTGACCCGTTCCGCATAAATCCTGAAAAATAGAAGAAACGCCTTCAATGATCAGATAACATCAATAAATAAAAATATCCGCATTGATAGTATATAATTCTATAAATGCGCCCCCATTCATGCGGGAACTTCTTAATGTTCATAATGGTAGAGATTGACCCCATTTCTTGACCCCATTTCTTTCTTCACCCCACCACGTGAGCCACATCTCTCGCCCTTCATTCAGCAAAGCAGATCCATCCCACTGGCTGGAGAAATGCCTCGACAAACACGATCGATCCGTCCCCTCAGGATGAGACCGTGCCATTGCCTTACATGTTTTACATCCCCGGGGCACGATCAGAGATTCAACATTATTCAGCAGGCGCCTTTTTTCTGGAACATGGAGTTCCATCTTGGGAAAAAGATCGAAAAATTTGTCTTGCCTTTCAGGGGGATATGATCGTTGATATTTTATATTTCTTGATACGGGGGCGTTCATGGCGATCCGGATAAAAGCGACCCTTGAATACGATGGAACGGACTTTTGCGGATTTCAAATCCAGAAAGGGCAGCCTACCATTCAGGAAACCATCGAACAGTCTCTGGAAAAACTTTACCAGAAGCCAATACGGATCAGCGCTGCAGGAAGGACCGATACGGGAGTACACGCATTGGGGCAGGTGATATCTTTCATCACTGAATCCAATATCCCGCCTCACAAGACGCTTCGCGCGATCAATGCGCATCTTCCCGAAACGATCAGGGTGGTGGAAATCGAGGAGGTTCCCGTGAGCTTCCATCCACGGAAGGACGCAATGCTCCGGTGGTACAGGTACCAGGCGCTGAACCGCTCCGTTGCGCCGGTTCTGGAAAAGAGATATTTCACTCATGTTCCTTATAGATTGGACTTTGAAATCCTGGAAAGGATTGTGGGAATGCTGGAAGGCAACCACGATTTTGCGGGATTCCGAAGCGTGGATTGCGCGGCGAAAAGAACGAGGCTTACCCTCCGAAGATTCCAGGTAAAAAGGGATGGGGCGCGTGTTATATTCGATCTCGAATGCCGTTCATTTCTGCA
>JAFGFK010000520.1 GCA_016931135.1 Candidatus Sumerlaeota bacterium
ATTCTGACTGACTTCACGACGAAGGTCGCCTTCTACTTTGAATCCGCCGCTCATGATAACGGCGCTGATACGGCTGACTTCCTCCTCGGTGAGCTCGTGGACTCTTTTATCGGGATTCACTCCCGCTGTAGCCAATATCTTTTTAGAAGTAGCCGGGCCGATTCCGTAAATCGTCCACAGCCCGACTTCAACGCGTTTATTGCGTGGTAAATCAACGCCTGCGATTCGAGCCAAGTTTCTTACCTCCTAAAGCCGATTTTTCAACCGAAGAGATTTCCGTTATATAACAATCAACCCTGGCGCTGCTTATGCCGGGGATTATCGCATATTATACGGACAACGCCTCTCCGTCTGATCACCTTGCATTTTTTGCATATTCTCTTGATTGATGCGCGTACTTTCACCGAATCTTCCTCTTCTTCAGCGTTATTTATGACGGTAGATAATCCTTCCTCTCGAAAGATCGTACGGAGAAAGTTCCACCGTCACTTTATCACCCGGCAGGATGCGAATGAATCGCATCCTCATTTTTCCGGATATATGGGCAAGTATTTTCATTCCATTTTCCAGTTCGACATGGAACATGGCGTTAGGCAGCGTTTCTAACACCGTTCCACTGATTTCGATTGTCTTTTCCTTACCCATATTAAAATGAAACTTGTTTTATCAATACATAAACAACAGTTACACAAATAATTGATCCTTTGGAAACTATTATTTTATGTCAAGGAAAAAAACCTACCTCTTTTCTCTTTTTTATATCTGTAAACGGGTCAATATTTCCGGCCCGTTTTCTGTAACAACTATTGTCTGTTCCGCATGCGAGGACCGTTTCCCATCCGCCGTGATCACCGTCCATTCATCATTCAGAACCCTGGTCTCCCAACTTCCCGCATTCACCATTGGTTCAAGGGCGAAAACCATGCCCGGCTTCAATCTCGGACCGGAATTGGGGGGACCGAAATTCGGCACCTGGGGGGATTCATGAAGCTTTCTGCCGATTCCATGCCCCGTATATTCACGAACCACGCTGAAACCAGCGGCTTCCACCTCCCGCTGAATAGCGTTCGAGATATCCCCTAACCTGTTCCCGCATCTTGCCGCCTGGATTCCACGATCCAAGGCGCAGAATGCAACGTCCTTCAATTTCAAAGAGACGTCATCGAGTTCGCCTACGCCCACAGTACGAGCCGCGTCCACATAAAAACCCTCGTAACACAGTCCTGCGTCAATTTTCAACAAATCTCCCGCACGAAGAAACTTTTTGGGAGAAGGAATCCCATGAACCACTTCCTCATTGATGGAGGTGCATAAAGCCGCGGGGAAATTCTTGTATCCCAGGAAGGCCGGCTCGACTTTTTTTTCCCTGAAAATCTGCCGGGCGCGCGCCTCAAGATCCCATGTCGTTATTCCGACCTCGACTCGATTCATCAAATCGATCAATATTTCATCCAGTATTTGTCCCCCTATCCGCATGATTTCAATCTCTGCAGAACTTTTAATCTCTATATGCGCAGTGTCATAATGGGACAAGCGGCTCCTATCCTTTCATCACCTTTTGAATGGCTTGATAAACGCTTTCTTCGTCACTTTCTCCCTGTATTCGTGTCAGATTTCCATTCTTCGCAAAATAATCCAACAAGGGCTTGGTTTCCAGATGATACACCTTCAGCCTTTCCCTGATCGTTTCCGGATTATCATCCGAACGGCGGGAAAGCGCGCCACCGCATTTATCGCACAAGCCCGGGCGCTTGGGCTGTTTATAGTTCAGGTTATAACCGTTTCCGCATTGGGAACATGATACTCTTCCGCTCAAACGCCTGATAACCTCTTCATCCGATACTTCCAGGCTGATCACCCGATAGTCCCCCAGGGAAAGATCCGAAAAAATTCCCCCCAGTTGTTTGACTTGTTCCATATTGCGGGGATAACCATCAAAGAGGAAATGGGCTGATCCGGAATCAACTTCCTCCAACTTTGCCCTGACAATCGAACCGATCAGGCTGTCAGGGACCAATTGTCCCTTTTCAACATATTCCTTCGCCTTTCTTCCCAGCGATGTCTCATTGACAATCGCCTCCCGCAGCGCGTCTCCGGTTGACAGATGACGAAAATTCATCCGTTTTTCCAGGTATTTTGCCTGGGTGCCTTTACCAGAACCGGGAGGGCCGAAAAGAATCAGATTCAAGAAATCCACCTCTTTTAAAATGCGTCCTTTATCGTGTTACCATCTTTTTCCCCAGGAAGTCTTGCGCTCGGTGAAACCATCATAATGCCTCATCAAAAGATGAGATTCCACCTGTTTCAGAGTATCGAGGAAGACATCGACTACAATGATGAGTCCCACTCCTCCAATAAGATCCGTCAAAGACCATGGCACGCGATAGGAAATATTGAGGATCATGGGCAGCAAGGCGATGGAAACGATAAAAAACGCCCCGACAACGGTGATCCGCGTGAGAACGAAGTCTATATAATCCGAGGTCGGTTTCCCCGGTCTTCGTCCAGGAATGAAAGCGCCGTATTTTTTCAAATTCTCGGCTGTATCAACCGGATTAAAGGTGATAGCCGTGTAGAAATAACAGAAGAAAACCGTCAAAATGGCGTAAAGCAGCGTATAAATATTCACGGAGCGCAAAAGCAGAAAGGCTCCTTTCAATTCCAGCCCGAACAGGGAATACAGGTTATAATCGGAGTTCATCTGGAAGATATTGCTCAAGGTCGCCATAAAGCCTCCCCCTCCCACCCCAAACATGGAAAGAATCAATCCGGGGAAACTCAATATGGCTGAGGAAAAAATGACAGGGATAACTCCCGCCTGATTCACTTTCAGCGGCAGATAGGTCGTGCTTCCACTCATCATCCTGCGCCCTACGACCCTTTTGGCGTGCTGGATGGGGATTTTACGCGCCCCTTCATGAATCAGGATGATGACCACAGAAAGGAATACAAACAAAGCCAGCACCACGACCACCCACAAGGGTCTCAGGTTGCCTTCTTTGACCATGGAGTACGTAACGTCAATATCGAGGGGATAATTCGCCATGATACCGATGGCGATAATGATGGATATTCCGTTACCTATCCCCTTCTCGGAAATTTTTTCCCCAAGCCACATGATGAGCGTGGTTCCGGTCGTCATCGAGATCATCGTGGTCAAAATAAAGACAAACTTGTATGACTGAAGGGTGGTAAGATTCATCTTGAGCATAAAAAAGGAAAGCCCCAAAGACTGAAAAGCCGTAATCGCCACGGAACCATAACGGGTATATTGGTTAATTTTTTTCTGTCCGATTTCCCCTTCCTTGGCGATTTTCTCAAGGTAGGGCCAGACGACCATCAGGAGTTGAATGATGATGGAAGCCGTGATGTAGGGCATCACTCCCAGGGCAAAGACCGTCATATTACGAAAGGCGCGCCCGCTGAACATATCGATGATGTTGAACAATCCCTGTCCGCCCATCTGGCGGGACCAGAAACCGCTCAAAGCTTCCGTATCGATAAAGGGAACGGGGACATGACATCCAAAGCGATGAACAATGATGATGAAAAGGGTAAAGAGAACCTTTTTCTTCAAATCCGGAATTCGGAAAATGTTCGTCAGGCTTTTTAACATGAGAGAACCTCACACTTTCCACCTTTGGAATTGATTTTTTCCATCGCAGACTTGGAAAAGGCGTGCGCTTTGATCGTAAAACTCTTGGTCAACTCTCCCTTGCCCAGAATCTTGATTCTGGTTTCAGAAGGATGAATAACGCCCTTTTCCCGCAACGCTTCAGGATCGATCTGGTCCCCCGATTCAAAGTATTTTTCGAGGATGGAGATATTGACCGCCTGATAAACTTTGGAGAAAATATTATAGAATCCTCGTTTGGGAATCCGGCGGAAATAAGGCATCTGCCCCCCTTCAAAATGGGTTTTTCTTTTCGATCCGGCGCGGGAACGATACCCTTTGTTTCCACGCCCTGCAGACTTTCCCAATCCGGAGCCTTCGCCCCTTCCGGCTCGCTTGCCGTTTTGCTTTTTCCCCGGATCTCCCGGTACTTCATGAATTCTCATTCCGATACCTCCTCAACGCTCAGGAGATAACCCACCTTACGAATCATACCCCTGATTTGCGGGGTATCTTCTTGAACCACCGATGAATTAACCTTCTTCAGTCCCAGAGATCGTACCGTTCGTATGTGGTTCACAATGCGTCCATTCGGGCTTCTTACAAGTTTGATTCTTATCTTTCCCACGGCTTTTCTCTCCTGTTCCATAAAAAAGAACGATCCTACCTTATTGATTATCTTTCGTCTTCGACGTCATGATCCGCGTCTGCCGAATAAGATTCCTCATCATTCTCGGTTTTCTCTATTTCTTCATGAGAAACATCGACCGATTGGACGACTTTTTCCTTGTTATCGCTCATCGCGCTTTTTGTCTGCATATAAATATCCGCATTTTTCTTTCCGATCAAATCTTCAAGGGTTTTATTCCTGCGTTCAGCGATTTTCTCCGGATCCTGGAGACTTCTCAATCCTGCGACGGTAGCCTTGACGACATTCAACGCCGTATCGGTTCCCAGGCACTTGGTAAGAATATCCTTGACGCCGGCAAGGCTGACAACGGAGCGAACGGCGGGACCGGCTATGATTCCCGTACCTTCGCTGGCTGGTTTTAAAAGGACCCTTCCCGCTCCAAAAACGCCTGTTACTTCATGAGGGATGGTTCTTCCGATAAGGGGAACTCGAAAGAGATTCTTTTTGGCGTCTTCAACGCCCTTTCGTATGGCGTCGGGCACCTGGTTGGCTTTTCCGTAACCCACGCCCACGTGTCCCTTTTGATCTCCCACGACAAGAAGGGCGCAAAAGCTGAATCGACGACCGCCTTTGACGACTTTTGCCACGCGGTTGAGAAAAATCACGTCTTCCTGAAGTTCCATTCCTCCGCTTTCGATGATCTCAGAGGAAACTTCGATATCCATTCCCTCAAACAAGCTTTTCGATTTGATTCTAGTCACAGTTTGGTCTCCCGAATGTCATGAAATATGAAAAACGGGCGATTTCAAATCCTGACGCCCGTTTCCCGAACAGCCTCGGCGATGGTTTTCACACAGCCGTGATAAGGATAACCCGCGCGGTCAAAGACCACCTGGCTGATTCCCTTTTCCAGGAGGATCTTTCCCACAGCGGTTCCCAGCTTTTTGGCGCAGGCTATGTTACAAAAACTCTTTTTATCCTGCTTCATGTCCTTTGTGTTCGTGGACACGCTCGCGATAGTAATGGCGCCCTTTTCCGGATTCGTCGTATCGTCTGAAACCGTGGCATAAATATGCTTCAAGGTTTTGTGGATACATAAACGGGGGCGCTCTGCGGTTCCGATAATTCGTTTGCGAATCCGCAGGTGTCTGATCTCTTTTCGAAGTTCTTTTGATCTTTTCATTTTTACCCGCTACTGTTTCGAATTTATTTTGCGCCGGTTTTCCCAACCTTGCGACGCACTCTCTCATTCAAATACCGTATGCCCTTCCCCTGATAGGGCTCTGGCGGACGAATCTTGCGAATCCTCGCAGCGACCTGCCCGACTTGTTGTTTGTCCGAACCCTCAATGACAATTTGAGTTGGTTTCGGCACCGAGATCTTCAATCCCTGGGGAACAACAAATTTGGGCTGATGGGAAAGTCCAACCTGAAGAACCAGGGATTCCCCTTCCATCTGAGCCCTGTATCCGACTCCCACAATCTCCAGTTCTTTTTTATACCCGTTGGTGACCCCTTCGATCATGTTCGCAATCAGGCGTTGATAGAGGCCATGGCAGGCGCGGTGTTCCTTTGTTTCCCCCTCACGCTGCACAAGGATTTTCCCTTCCTCCTGAAGCACGCGGACCTTGTCGTTGTGTATGATATTCAGGGCGCCTTTGGGACCGGACACCTCCACCTTTCGATCCGATACCTGCACCTTGACCCCTTGGGGTACGCTAATGGGATGTTTTCCTATTCTTGACACGTGCAATTACCTCCTGCCCAATCAAGCAAGAAATTGACTATTACCATACATTACAAATGATCTCGCCGCCAATGCCCTTCTGTTTGCAGAAACGTCCTGACATGATTCCCTGGGATGTGGAGACGATACTGACGCCAAGCCCCCCCAACACAACGGGAATCTCCGTTTTGGAGACATAGCGGCGAAGCCCCGGCTTGCTGACCCGTACAAGACCATTCATGACGGGCTCTTTATCCGGTCCGAATTTAAGGAAGATGCGGATCGTTCCCTGCGATCTATTCCGCATCACCTTATAATACTTGATGAATCCTTCTTCCTTCAAGATTCGCGCAATGGCGATCTTCATCTTGGAAGCGGGTACATCCACAAAATCCTTGCGAACCGCATTCGCATTGCGAATCCGGGTCAACATGTCGGCAATGGGATCACACATATTCATAGTTCATTCACTCCGAAAAAACGTCCAGTATCATTAATAATCTTACCAGCTGGATTTCGTAACGCCGGGGATTTGCCCCTTGCTGGCAAGCGCTCGAAAACAGATGCGACACATACGGAACTTCCGTAAAAACGCCCGCGGTCTTCCACAAAGAGGACAGCGGTTGTACCTCCGTGTTTTGAATTTTGGAGTCCTTTGCGCCTTCACTCTGAGACTTAATCTGGCCAACTTGTACCTCCCTATCTATGATTCCCTGAAAGGCAATCCAAAGAGTTTTAAAAGCTCCCTCGCCTCTTCATCGGATTTGGCTGAGGTTACGGTAACGACGTTCATCCCTCGCACTTTGGGCACTTTGTTATAATCCAGTTCCATGAAAATGAGGTGTTCCTTGATGCCAAGACTGTGGTTCCCGCGTCCGTCAAAGGAATCAGCGGGCAATCCGCGAAAGTCGCGGATACGGGGAATGGCAACGTTGATCAGCCTGTCCATAAATTCATACATGTAAGCGCCCCTGAGGGTCACAAAACAACCGACAGGATTTCCCTGACGAACCTTGAAGGCGGATATGGATTTGGTGGAACGGCTGACTTTGGGTTTTTGCCCTGTAATCAAAGCCAGTTCCTGCTGCGCCGTATCGAGTTCCTTGATGTCATGGGCGGCAATTCCCACGCCCATATTCACCACTACCTTGAGAATGCGGGGAACCTCCATGATATTCTTGTAATGAAAACGTTTCATCATGGCGGGCACGATTTCCGAACGATACATCACTAACATGCGAGGTACTATCATTTCTATTCAATCCTCCCCCTTCCTTACCATCGGACAGGGATCATTAAATTTCGGCTTTGCATTTTTTGCAAATTCGAACCTTCGCCCCATCGGGCAATTTCTTGGTTCCCACACGGGTGGGACTCCCACATTTTCCGCAAATCAACATGAGTTTGCAAAGAGAGATCGGAGATTCCCGTTCCATCCTGCCTCCAGGATTGCGGGGGTCTCGACTTTTTTTATGTTGAACCACAAAATTGACATTCTCCACAATCGCTTTCTTGGTGGATGGAATGACATGAAGGACGCGACGCCGGTCACCTTTGTTTTTCCCCGAGAGCACCAACACCTGATCATCTTTTTTAATACCCAAAGACATGACGATTATCCTCCCTCGATTATCTGGTCACATGACCTCCGGCGCCAAAGAAACTATCTTGATAAAATTCTTTTTCCGCAGTTCTCGGGCAACCGCCCCGAAAATGCGGGTGCCGACAGGTTCGTTCTGGTTGTTCACGATCACGGCTGCATTGTCATCGAACTTGATGTAAGAGCCGTCTTCCCTTCGGACTTCTTTCTTGGTTCGCACGATGACCGCGCGCACCTTGGCTTTTTTCTTGATCGTCCCATCCGGAGAAGCGAGCCGGACCGAACACAAGATCACGTCGCCGAGCGTGGCGTAACGGCGTCCGGAACCGCCCAGAACGCGAAAACATCTCAGTTTTTTCGCTCCGGTATTGTCCGCGACATTTAAGACTGTATATTCCTGTATCATGGCTTACATATTATCCCTTTAATAAAATTCCCGTGGCTTGAATAAATATTCATTTAGCCCTTTCCAGTATGCTCGATACGCGCCATCGTTTCAAACGACTGATCGGACGGGATTCCGTTACCTTCACCACATCCCCGATCTGACATTTGTTTTCCTTGTCATGCGCATATATCTTCTTGGTCCTTCTGACCCGTTTTTTGTACACTGGATGGAGCATGAGCCGTTCCACCGCCACCACAACCGTCTCCTTCATCTTGTTGCTGATCACGCGTCCTATCTTGGTTTTATATCTTCTTTTTACCTTATCTTCCATAAAAGCCTCCCGTTTTGAAAAGCCCGGGTTTCTTCGCAATGATTCTTTATGAAGAATGCCCGGAGCGTCAGATTTTAATTCCCTTCTTCCTGAGAATGGTCAACACGCGGGCAATATCCTTCCGCGTATTCGATATAATCATGATATTGTCCAACTCCTTGGTCGTGGCTCGAACCCTTGCCTTGAACAAACCTTCCCGCATCTGATTCAGTCTGGTTATCAATTCTTCCACGCTTAAGTTTTGCAATTCCTTGACCTTCACCTGACAATCCTCCTGTATCTTCCTATGCTATGTCCCGAGACACGAACCTGGTTTTGAGAGGAAGTTTGTGAGAGGCGTGGGAAAGAGCTTCCTTTGCCAAATTGACTTCAATCCCTTCGATCTCAAACAAAATCTTGCCGCGTTTGACAACCGCCACCCAAACCTCGGGATTTCCTTTTCCGCCACCCATACGAGTTTCCGGCGGTTTCTTCGTCAATGGTTTGTCGGGAAATATATTGATCCAAAGTTTTCCGCCGCGCTTGACCTTTCTCATGATCGCCACACGGGCGGCTTCAATCTGACGATTGGATATCCAGCCGCTCTCAACAGCTTTCAATCCATAATCGCCATAATGCAGCTGGATGCCGCGCGATTCTTTTCCCCGCATCCGCCCCTTCTGTATCTTCCTATGTTTTACCCTTTTCGGTAAGAGCATCTCATATCCACCTCATGAATAATTTATATATCTCGATTTTTTCTTTCATTGAACACTTCACCCAGGAAAATCCACACCTTGATCCCGATGGCGCCATACTTCGTATGCGCGACAGCCAA
>JAFGFK010000521.1 GCA_016931135.1 Candidatus Sumerlaeota bacterium
CTTTCTTGTTTAAGTATTTTCAGGGATTCGATATAATCTACCACGAATTTTAAGATAATCCTCACGAATTCACCCAAAAAGCGAATCTAAAGCTGGGATATAAATTCGTGAGGATTATCCCCTGGATTCGTGGTTCAAAAAAATAAAAAGTGTATGTATGACCGATATATCCGCCTTCACACCACGAAAAATCTATCGAGAACCATTATTGAAAAGAAAAGAAAAAGAGTTTTATCTTTGACTCCAGAGGTATCTTTTTAGATTTTTTACATAAAAGGATTTCAAAGATCATTCGTGGTTTTCCTTTTAAAGAGCAGGAGGTTCGCAAAAAGGATTTCCAGGAGAAACGCGATGAAGGCGGCGAGAAAAAGGGGAAACGACAGCGATGTTCCCGAACGGTTTCGCGCCAGCGATTTTTCGAGTTCAAGGGGGCTTTGGCACAGGGTGACAGGGATGGTTTCGGGGAACAGTTTTGCGATCTCCTGGATGGAAACGCGCGTAAGATCGCCCTCGCGCGGATCGACGTTGATGGAAAAGTATCGTTCCGGAACCGTATCGCCTTTCTGGGGTTTATAGACATAGTTCCCGGGTATTTGAGTTTTCGTGAATCGAAGGGCGTTTTGTTCCCAGGATAAATCAATTTTGTCTCCTTCAGGAGTGGTAATTTCACGGGGAATTTTTTCCCTTTGGGAATCGTCGTATTCGAGTGTGATGGAATCTCCGCATATTCCGTATTTTCCCGTATCGCTTTTGAGTAGATATTTCATGGTATCGAAGAGGAAGGGAATGAAGAAGGGTTTTGTCGCGAGATCGCCGGATTCCGGATCGAGACCGGATAAGAGATGGAGAACCTTGCCTTTTCCGATATTTTTTTCGATAAGAAGCGATGAGCCTTTTTTGGTTTTCATGATGGTATGGAACGCCGCGCCTTCCGGCGGGATGCGGATATTCAACAGTTGGTAAAAGTGGATCGAGGAGAAATCAAGGCGTGGAATTTTCTTCAGGGATTTGATGATCGGGTGATCCGGATCGCAATCCCCAATCATCTCGGGTTGTTCCTTGTTTATTTTACTTCTCGCATATTCCAGCCGGAATGGAACGATTGATTTAAGGTTAGCAGGGGATTTGGAGGAATTCAGGTAAAAAAGAGGCGTTCCGTGAAAGAAAACAGCGGCGCCTCCTGTTTTAATATATTTTTCGATATGAGTTGCGATGGATTCCTTCCATTCGGGGATATTGAGAAAAAACAGGAGGGAAAAGTCGTCAAGATCGGTCTTTTCAATATTATCAATCGAAGCATGTTCCATCTGATAGAAAGATGCGTCTTTTTCTTTTTTATCGAAAGGCTCCAGGGCGATTGATATAAAGAGGCTGCCGTCTTTTTCCATGGATTCCAGGTTTGGCGCGGAGACCACGAGGATTTTTGCTTTTTCCAGGAGAGGCAGGTTGAAAAAAAATCGGTTATCTTCAGGAAGGGCGTCAGATTCCATCTCGATCCTGCCGGTTCGATTTTGAATATCCCGTGGCGTGAACGTGAAATTACCGGTAAAAGAGGCGTTGCCTGATACGGTTTGTTTTTTTTGTTCGAGGATTTGGGAGTCGTTCCAGAGCCGGATGATTGCATCCTGCGGATTGGGGGAATGGTTGAGGATTTGATACTCCATATATACGGGAAATCCGGGAAAGGGGAGGGCGCTTTGAATATTGGTTTGAGTAAGCGTCAGATTGTCCGTTTCTTCGGGGATTTCCACAGGGCACAGGTAAATCCGGGCTTGGCGTTTCAAAAGGAGTCCTGTTTCCAGGGAACCCTCGAATGAAAATTTCTGTCGATCCGTAATGACGACTATTTCGAATCCGCGTTTTTCAGATTCGGAAAGACCCTGAAGGAGTTGATTCAAGGAAGTGATCGAGGATCGAGAGGAACATGAGGGCTTTGAATTTTTGAGCGATTCCAGGATTTCGGAGGCGTTTCGCCCGGGTGAAGCGGACTCAGGCGTTTGCGTTCCACTTGTTGTCAGAAGAAGCGCTGCATCCCCTGATGGAAGGTTTTTCAGGGCGCTTTCCGCCATGCTCCGTTCCCGATCGTAGATTGATTTTCCCTTATATACCAGGCGGGAACTGAGGGAATCATCGATAAGGATTATACGTAACAAATTGCCCGTTGCCAATCCCCGTACGTCTCTGGGTCTCAACATCGGTTTTGCGAGCGCAAGGGCAATGAGCAGGAATAGAAGCGTTCGGAGGAGAAGAAGGAGAATATCGACGAGTTTATGCCGGCGCGCGGTTTGTACATCCACGCGACGAAGAAGAAAAAGGGCTGTAAAGGGGATGCGTTTACTGCGCTGGCGGCTTAAAAGATGCAGGACAACCGGTATTGCCGCTGCGAGCGTCCCAAGAAGAAGATAAGGATTGAGAAATATCAGGTTCACGGTAAAAAACTTAACAGCATTCTGGAATCAATCGATCAAATTACGATCACGCCCGTAATGCGGCGTTCAACCAACCACCAACCACCAACAACCTCCAACCACTACGCCACCAACAATCAACAATAATCAATTAACAATTAACAAAATCACTTATAAATTCCTGTAAGAAAGATGCGCATAATGCGGTCGGCAAAATCACCCAGTGAGCCTTCATAGCGGGTCGCTTTCCAGTAAAGGATGGCGGAGTTGATGAGCCCCCGGAGGAAAAAGGCGCATTCAAGGGGGTCCGCTTTTCTGAAAATCCCTTCGGATTGACCATCCGCTATGATCCGGGCGATGATCGCCGTATTGCGCCTGTAACGGTCGATCTGATCCTGAGTGACAAGGTTTCGCAGATAAAGGGATTCGCTGTTCAGGGATTCGAAATTGATGGAGACAAGCCGGAAGAGCGGATCGTAATTTTCATAATCATCGAGGAGGCTTTTAATGAACCTGGAGAGTTTGATATCCGGTTTGCCGCGCGCATTGATGCTTTTTTCAAGGAGTTCCGTAACATGATCTATTCCGGCGCTGAGCAGACTCTGGATGAGGCGGTTTTTATCCTTGTACGTTTCCTTGAGTTTGTTCTCCGGGATGCCGGATTTTTTCGATATAC
>JAFGFK010000522.1 GCA_016931135.1 Candidatus Sumerlaeota bacterium
CGCATCGCCCCTGTGATAGGGATAAAAGGGATAGGGCGTCATTCCCGGGGTTCGCAGATGCGGAAACGCCAGTAGTTCTGGATCCACCTCGTTTAGAAGAAATGCGCTGCGCTGCATTCCGGAAGGAAAAAGGATTTGCTCCTTCATATAAACCTCGAAAGGCATTCCGCTGACCTTCGCAATGACATCCCCCAGAATATTGTATCCGATGTTTGAGTAATGAAACGCTTCTCCCGGATTGGCGATCATCTTCCGGTTCGATAAATCCCGAACATACCGTTCCTGCGCGCCATCATCATATTCCGGATTCCTCCAGAGTTTTTCATATTCAAAATAATCGAAATCCGGTAAACCGGATATATGACTCAGGATTTGCCTTATTGTGATCAGCTTGTAACGATCATCATCCAGATTGAAATAGGGAAGATATTTTTGAACCGGCGCATCCAGATCGATTGCTCCGCGCTGGGCAAGTTGCATAATGGCTGTTGCCGTAAATACCTTGGAAATCGAGGCAATACAGAAGATGGAATCAGGGGAGACTGGCTTTTTTGTTTCGAGGTTTTGAACGCCGAATACTTTGGTATATGCGATTTCTCCATTAAGGACAATCCCAACCGACATTCCCGGAATTTCCCACCGGGAAACAATCTCCTGAAGAACCGAGTCCAGTTTTATCTTGTCTATCATAGTGTAAATTTATTTCATGAACGCGCCAAGTATCTCTCCGAAATAAACCCTGTGATAATCGCGGTTCGCATAATTGGACTGGATGCCCGGATCGATAAATCCCTTCGGATCGATGTCCTGACAGTACATCTTCCGGCATTCCAGTATAAGCGACGCCTCATTATATGATGGCGCTGCCACCTTGATTGATTTCCGAATTGTCAGTTTCGTCTTTTTCAACTTGTCGCCATCACGACCGGAAATCGCGCCCAGAGTCTCCAGGTCTTTTCGATATTCCTCCGGAAATGCGCACAGTGTGAAGGAATCCGATTTCTCCAGAAACTGGTAGGTGTGTCTTTGAGGCCTCACCACGATCTGCGCAAACGGTTTCGACCACATGCTCCCGATGCTTCCCCATGCCACTGTCATCATGTTGAATTCCTCCTGATTTCCCGCTGTCAAAAGCAGCCACTGATTCATCCACAAATCCACAATGTCCACCTTTAATTTTGAAATCTCTATCTCTTTCATTTTTTGCTTCCCCCTGTATTGAATATGATATTATATATCTACACTCACTCTTTTAATAGAACCAAATTGCAGGTTGTGCCCTAATAAAGGCGCAAAAGAGGCAGGGAATGCACATTCATCAGCCCCGGTATCTACCAATGCATAAACGTTTAATATTTTTTGGCTTTCCGGATTTATGATTGTTATGGGAAGATAGGGGCGCGCAAAATCTCCGGGATGGGTTACTGTGAAAGGATAATTCTCAATCAACATAATATATATGTACCAAATCTTCATCGGGAATGTAGAGGAGAAAAGGATTTTCAACGCCTTTTTCTCTCGCTTTATTGAGGGCTTCTTCGGGGGAACTTCCATGTCCAATTACTGTGTTATCGCTTATGCTTGTCATGGCGACATACTTCCCATTATATTTATTCGATTTTATCATCAATCTTTCCATGGTTTACTCCAAAAAATTAATGAGAGTTATTTATAATATTTTTAAAAGGAATTCAAGAAATTTCTCATCTTCAGGGATTGTTATCGACTCCTTTCCCTATCTTCCCCTTCTGTATCCATAATATTTCCATGGATTGAATTTCCTCGGATATTTCCACACGCGGCACAGGGGCTTTTCATTTTTCACATACCCATTTTCGGGCATTTCACCTTCCACTTTATAAACGCGCTTCTTGGTTTCCGGATGAATCCATTCCCACAGAGGGATTGTGGTTTCTTTCATTTGCTCAAATTCTGGAGCCAGGGCGTAAAATCCCGTTATATATACATCTTTCTTCGAATGTTCCGGTTTTTCGGATGTGAGAATCGTGAAACCATCCCCGGCATTTTTGTATTCATAAATTGGAATCAGATTTTTCCCCGGACGATCGCTGCACCAGAATACTATCTCCTCCCCTGTCCCTCTTTCTGATATTTTTTCCGCGGTAAGATATTCGAACGCCTCTCCCTTTACCCTGTAAACTGGAACCGGAACAGCGCACCGTTCATCCCCCAGATCCAGCTTGTACATGATCTGGTTATAATCATACCTCGGCGTTTTGATCTCTGTTCCGGAAACAAACGTAGTGTATGTTCCCTCAAAGAAAATAATCCTGCCATCCTCCTTCGCAAAATGGGGATGCTGGATCACATTATAAAAGCTGTATTTATCATGCGTCACGATTTTTTTCGCATAATACCACGGTCCCAGTGGCGTATCTCCCTCCGCATACCATATCTCTCCCAAGGTAGAAGTTCCGAATATCTCGTTGAATATCATCACCCATCGTTTCCTGTATTCATTCCAGTAAATCGTTCCTCCATGGTACCCTATATCTTTTCCGGTTTCCATATCCACGTGCCCGAACCATTTTTCCTCAGGTTTCATGAAGCCCTTCTGGATCAGTTTATCCATGGTTTTCGGATCGATTATAGAAGTATTTTTTCTCCATGCGAACCGGAGCGAACCATCCGCCGCGCGATCCAATTGATCCTTTGTTTCATCGAATCCGCTTCCTTCCTTGAAACAGGTAAAGGCGTCATATCGACTATGATCGATCACGCTTTCAAAAGAAGGCTTCACGCGATGAGAGCCGCCTCCAAAGAAATAAAGGTATTCCCCATCCTTATCCTTTACGGGAAAGGGGTGTCCGTGTGGATCCGTGATTTCATCTTTGGGATAATCCCGGACTTTTTCAAAAACCTCTCTTGCGTCATTGAACGCAACCGTGAAACGCCCAACTCTTTCCATAGGCGCCTGGATCCTGCTGCAATGCGCAACAAGGCGTTCGTCGCCTTTTCCATCCTTTACCGCAATCAGGCAGCCGATCCAATATAAATTTCCGCCGCCCACCGGTTGATCCACCATTTTTTTGACAAAATCGCCCTCTGGGAAATAATGCAGATTGACCCCTATCTCCGGATCAAGCCCGCCCTTTGAAGGCAGCTCCGATGTGGCGCCCGTGGAATGAGCGTTCATGCTTAGGGGATGTCTGGTATGCCCCGTATCTCCCCAGATCCAGAAGATCTTATCCTTATATATCGTAACCTGGGTGGTATCCTGACCCAATACTCCCGCATTCATCAGGGGATGTTCAATTGGAACCTTTTCTCCCAGAAGCGCGCTGTCGTGATAAATTCCCGAACCGGTGATGCGGTACAGCCGCTGGGCGAGGTTGTTCCTTTTCATCTTGAACTGCGCCGAACCTCCGGGAACGACCTTCACGATTTTTGCCGGTTGCTTCATGAATCCGTCCTTTTCCATTTCATAACCGTGGCTCTCGAAGATGATATAAACCTCCCGATTCATGAGCGCTGGTTCGAAAAAGGCGACATTCCCCGCGCTGTCCGTGTAATAGATCACGCCATCCTGCGTGGTCAATTTCACAAGGGGAATACCCCGCCCCGTTTCCTCATCAACAACCTGTATTTTGAAATAAATCTTCGGTTCAGGAAGAGGGATATTTTCAGCGTCTTTGGGCGCCCCGTTGGCAAATCCCCCAAACATAAGGCACATCATGAAACCGCTTCCCAGTAGCGTTGTTTTGTCGATCATAAAATTTTCTCCTATGATAAGGGCGCCAATAATTTCGGCGTTGGAACAGGTTTGAAATCCCTGCCTTTCAATATCTCCCTTTTCATGAGATTGTCCTGTTCCTCCAGGAAAATCCTTCGCTCTTCAGTTTTTTTCCGCTCCAGATCATCCGCGGGCTCGAGTATGGGCTCCCATACATAAGTTTTATGTTCCCAGGAAAGGTTGTCGCCATCGCATGTGAAGATCGTGTAACCCGGATCGAACCCGTTCCAGCTGCCGGACCACCAGCACGCGCTCGCTGCAGCCGATGTCACATACCACACCCCGTTATAGAAGAATTCCTGCACGTCATGACTGTGCCCCTGAACAAGCGCCTTCACCTTGTGCCGCTCCAGAAGAAGCCGCAGATCCTTGTTGTTGTTGATCACCATGTGCCCATCCATTGCCCTTCTCTCCTTGTCTCCATTTATCTGCCCCATATTGCAGAATGCAGCCACATGCGTGAACGCAATGATGGGCTTTCCATGCGCCTTTCCCAGATCGGAAGCCAGCCACTCCATCTGCTCCTCATCGATTTCGATAATGTGGGTAGGACCTTTCTCAGGATCGACAACTCCCTTGATGCAATCCAGTATAACGAAATGCCATCCTTTATAATCGAAGCTATAATATGAGGATGGCCAATCCAGGATGTCCATAATGCACTTTTTCCCCAGATCCGGATCATTCACATCGACCTTTCTTCTCGGATGCCATCCCAATACATCATGATTTCCCATGCAGTGAAAGTAAGGAATGCCCAGCTCGTTCGAGATATCCCTGTAAAGATGGATTTCATCGATGAATTTTTCCTTGGGATTGTAGTTTCCGTCAAAAGGCAGATCCCCCCCCATCACGGCAAGATGTGGCTTGGGTTTTTCCGCCTTGATTGTCTCGATGCATTTCATATACCCCTTGTCTCCCGATCGTTTTCTCTGGATATGTTGATCCGTGATATGCGCAAAGCTAAACCTTTTTGAAGAGTGATAGGACTTTTCATCGGATGAATCCGAACCAAGCCCCAGTTTAGAGCAGGAACTGAGGAGCGCGGTAGCCGTTCCCCATCCCGCAACGCCTTTGATAAAATCCCTTCTGTTCATGGACATTTTTTCTCCTCCATAATAAATTTCAAAATCTTGAAACCGCGATGAATTCCCTAAACACTAAAATGTATATACAGTCAACAGATAGTTATGCGATAATGGTGAATCTACATTTTTTTTCTACCACTAATTTTGAAGATAATCCACACGAATTCACTTTCCGGCTTTCTTTCGATTTTGAGGAGATTCGTGGCGCTTGTTTTCTGATAATATCTTGACATGGGGGTGAATGCCGGATTTTATTATTTTCATATAATGCGTAAAGGGGGAGATTTTTTATGGAAACCAAGGAAAAAATATTGATCCTTCCCACTCTCGGCGTTCCGGCGGAAGAAGTGAAAATGGAAGGCGCATCCGGCGCCACCATCCGCAAGGTTATCACCGATGAGGAGGGCGCGCCTCATTTCGCCATGCGCCTCTTCGAACTCGCGCCCGAAGGTCATACTCCTGCTCATCGCCACGAGCATGAACATGAAATCTATATCATCCAGGGAAAAGGGGCGCTGCAAACGGAAGAGGGGCTGTATCCCCTGAATCTGTGCGACGCCGTCTTTATTCCCCCCAACGCCCTTCATAATTTCATCAACCAAGGAACCGCCCCCTTCAGGTTCCTGTGCTTCATCCCGATAGGGAGGGAAAAACTCTGAAAAAATAATATTGAAA
>JAFGFK010000523.1 GCA_016931135.1 Candidatus Sumerlaeota bacterium
AGAAATCGTTTTGTCCTTTCATCGAATTCCCGGAGCTCCGCCGGATTGTAGGTATTGGCGATGCTGAGCATCGGGATTTCATGCGCCACAGGGGCGAATCCTTCGCTCAATTTTCCCCCAACGCGCCGGGTTGGAGAGGAAGGGGTAACGAGAGCCGGAAACGCGCGTTCCAATTCCTCCAGCTCCCGCATCAAAAGATCGTACTCGCGATCTGAAATTTCCGGTTCATTTTTTATGTAGTACAGGAAATTGTGGCGTTCGATCTGTTTTCTCAGGTCACAGATACGCTCGCTCGTTTCATGTTCGGGGGGGTTATGGGAATGATTACCAGCCATACGCCAAACGTTCCGCAAGTTCCTGGGAAAGCCCCGATGAGAGGATGGCGTCCTGGGCTTCTTTTATGGAATAGGGAATTCGCTTGATCTGAAGGATTTTTCTGTCAAGGTCAACCAGTACATAACAAGCGTTCGGGTTGCGGTCTCGGGGCTGCCCCACGCTTCCCGCATTGATCAGGTAACGCCGGTTATCCAGTATCTGGATTTCCGGCGATTCCGGGCACGAAATATCCTCATTGTTGCTGATGATGATGAAAGGCTGATGAGAATGCCCGATGAAACAGAATTGCTCGGTGAAATAATGGAAGTTGGCTCTTGCCTCTCCCATGGTCAGGATGTAATTCCACTCCTCCGGTTGATCCGGAGAGGCGTGGACGAAAAACATGTTTTCCGCTTTATATGTCAGGGGCAGCGAACGCAGGAATTCCTCGTTTTCCCTGGTTAAAACCTTACGCGTCCATAATACCGCCTGTTTTGCTACATCATTGAAATAGCTGATGTCCGTAAGTCCCAGTACGGCATGATCATGATTTCCGGCAATAACAGGACAATTTCGCTTTCGGAGTATCTCGCAGCATTCATTGGGAAAGGCGCCGTATCCCACCACATCGCCGCAGCAGAAGAGATGATCCACTTTTTCCTCATCCAGAACCCCGAGTACGGCTTCCAGCGCATGGACGTTGGAGTGTATATCTGAAAAAATACCAACCCGATGGATTTCATTAATACTCATAATCTTTTCCGGTTAATTTTTTGAGGAATTTTGCAGCGTTCTTCCGGATCACCTTGCTGGGATTCTGGAGCGCCTTTTGCCACATCTCCACCTCACGCTGATTAATTCCTTCAGGCAATTCCCGGGGCGTCTCGGGAGCCGGGGCGGGAGGCTCCTCTATCTTTATCTCATCCGTGGACTTCTTTTCAATGATCTCTTCCTCGTATTCTTCCGCCAACTCCTCTTCCAACGCCTCCTCATGCGCCGGTTCTTCCATCTCAATCCCCTTTTCCGGAGACGACTCTTCCAGATCGAATATATCCCCGGTTTCTTCCCCAACGGCAACCGGTTGTTCCTCCATGATCTCTTCCATCTGTTCCTCAACGGTTTTTATCTCTTCTACCTGTTCGACTTCTTGTTCCAAAACTTCAGCTTTGACTTTTTCTTCCACGGAGAAAACCTCCGGCGCCTCGGGCGGCATCAATTGATCCTCATCCAGGGGTTCCCATGCCGATTGCATGAGGGCGACTTCCTCTTCCTCGGCTTGCGCCATTTTATGAATCTTTTCCTCTCCGGCTTTGATCTTTTCTTCCCGCGAGGGCTCCGAGACGCCCGCTTCAGCCCTTTCCGCCATCAATTCCTCTTCCAGCTCCACCAGCTCCTTGGGAACGCGCCCGGTGATCTTCAGCGCCTCTTCTTCCGTGGCTACATGGAAACTCATGATCGTGGAACCGAATTGAAGGCTATCGTTGTCATTGAGAGGCGATTCCCTCGTGAATTTCCCATTGACCATGGTGCCCCGCCAGCTCTTCAGGTCCTTGATGAAAAAATTCTGCCCCTGCCGCAGGATCATGGCGTGTTTCTTTGATACAAACCAGTCGTGGAGTCGTATGTCATTATCGGAGGATCGCCCGATATAGGTTTCCGTTTTTGTTATCTTGAATTCCTGCCCCTGCTGTTTCCCCTTGGATATCAACAACCTGGCTACGGGCGTTTTATCGACTATCATGGTCCGCTCCGCCCCAAAGGCGTCGGATATGATCTGTTCATCGGATAAATCCACATTGATGAAATGAATCTTGTGCTTTCCAATGGTGACAATATCGTCATGGCACAGGTCTGTTTTGGTGATCCGCACATTGTTGACGTAAGTGCCGTTTGCGCTGTTCAGGTCCGTAAGAATGAATTTGTTGTCCACCTTGCGAATGCGGGCGTGGTTTCGGGAAACGCTCAGGTTCTCTATCACGATGTCATTGTCCTTCGCCCTTCCGATACTTAATACGTCTTTTTCAAAAAAGTACCTGTGGACGATGTTTTCACCCAATTTTACGATTAATTCTGGCATGCATTTCCACCTTGAATCCTGAAAATATTGTTTTTGCGTTAATTTGAAATTTTCAACTCGTTAATAATAATTTATACCTCTCGTGTCAAACGATTTTTCGCGTCATTTTCAATTGTAACCGTTCAAAACTATCCCCAAAATCAGTCTATCGGAAAAATATCGCCCGTTTTGGGTATGAAAACATCCCCTTTAAAGTCCGCCTTGATCCTGTTGCCAAGCGCGGTACATTGCGGTTCCTCCCCATGCACAATGAATATCCGCCTTAAATCGCCTTCTTTATTCAGGGCATGAACGAATCCCACAAGGTCGTTCGAATCCGCATGGGCGCTGAATTCGTTTAAAATCTCCACTTCCGCCCTCAAATTATACGGCTCTCCGAATATCCGAACCACAGGCGCCCTCTCCACTATCTTGCGCCCCAGCGTCTCGGAAGACATGAATCCAACCACCAGTATCAGATTCCTGGGATTTTCTATGTTGTTCTTCAGATGATGCAGAATCCGCCCCGCTTCACACATCCCCGACGCCGATATGATGATGCAGGGGTCCTGCATGTCGTTCAATTCCTTGGATTCCTCTACCTTCCGGATATATGTGATACAGCAGAATCCAAAGGGGTCTTCACCCTGGAGAAACAAATCTCGCGTCGGAGCGTCATAACACTCGTAATGCTGCCGGAATATCTCCGTTACGTTGACCGATAAAGGACTGTCCACATAAACCGGTATCCTGGGAATCTGTCTCCCATCCATAAGGCGTTTTATACAATATACCAGCTCCTGGGTTCTTCCTACGGAGAAAGCGGGAACGATTATCTTCCCCTTCCGCGCATATATTTTGTTGATGATTTTCCCCAGCTTTTCCTCGCTCAAACGGATATCCCCATGCACCCGGTTCCCATAGGTGCTTTCCATGATCAGGGTATTGACGCCTGAAGGAATTTCGGGATTCCGTAAAATTGGCATGTCTTTCCGACCCAGATCCCCCGTAAAGAGTATCCTGTGTCCTTTCCCATCCCCGTTTTTGACATCTATCGCCGTAAGCGCCGAACCCAGTATATGCCCGGCATCGAGAAAGGTCGCTGTAACATTCTCTAACACATTGATCGTATTATGATAGTAAACGCCGTGGAAATTGTATAGGCAACGCTCCGCATCCTCCATCGTGTATAACGGCTCCACAGGCTTTTCCTTTTTCCTCGCCAGCTTCTTGTTCAGATATTCCACATCCTTCTCCTGGATATGGGCGCTGTCTCTCAACAGGGCGCTGCACAAATCCAGCGTTGCCGTGGTGCAATACGCCGGACCCGTAAATCCATTTTTGACAAGGTTGGGAATGTTCCCGCAATGATCGATATGCGCATGGGATAACAGGAGCGCCGTAATCCGGCTCGGATCGAAAGGAAAATTCTTGTTCTTCTCGTAACTCTCCTTTCTCCGCCCCTGGTACAGCCCGCAATCCAGAAGTATCGTCTTGTCTTCTATATGCAAAAGATGCCGCGAACCCGTTGTTGTCAACGCCGCGCCTTGAAACTCGATCTTCATGGACTTCCCTTGATCTGAAATGTCACTTTTTTTCTTATTGTGGATTATATCCTCTTAACTTCAACCCTTTTTTTTATGTTTCACACTGTATTTGAATTGTCAATTCAGTAATGAAGGTAACCGTTAGATTTTCCCGATACCGGATATAAAAGATATTTCTCCCTCATTTGCTTGAACGCCGTCAAATTCGCCTGCCATCCCTGTATGATGTCATCCACGCTCTCGGTTTTGATGCGATTTTGCAGATCGGGAACTCCCATCAGCTTGGAAGCGTAATTCGTGATATTCACGTCACCGGGATACTTGTTGTACGCCGTTTTCAGAGCCATAAGCCCTGTGCGGATGGGATCGAACGTCTCACGATCCATCACATGCGCCTGGATTCCCCCGCAAAATTGCCCGGAATAATCGTCAAAACTTGGTTTGAAATAAGCCGGACGAAACCTCACCCCGGGAAGCCCCAAAGCGTTCAATTCCGCCGCCAGCTCCACGCCGTTAATAAAAGGCGCTCCCACCATTTCGAACGGTTTTGTCGTTCCACGCCCCTCGGACAGGTTTGTCCCCTCAAATACGCACATCCCCGGATATACCGTGGCGGTATCAATCGTCGGCATGTTGGGGGAGGGGATCACCCAGGGCCTTTTCGCATCCTCGAAATACTGATCACGCGCGTAACCCGGAATCTTGATCACCTTGAGCGATACCTTCGGATCCATCCATTCCCCGTTGACCAGGCCGGCAAGTTCCCCAACCGTCATCCCGTGCCGTGTCGCCACCCCGAATGACTCCCCAGGCCAGAGCCTCCCGATCAAGCCGTAATCCACCGTATTCGGCGCCCCCTCCACCTTGAGACACCCGATTGGATTGGGGCGATCGAACACAATGAATTCCTTCCCGTTTTTCGCCGCCGCTTCCATGGCGTGCGTCATGGTCCATACATACGTGTAAAACCGAACCCCCACATCCTGTATGTCGAATATCAACGCGTCGATGTTCAGAAGCTGTTCATCCGTAGGCGCAAGGCGGATGCTGTACACGGAATATACCGGAAGCCCTGTTATCGGGTCGATGTAATCCGTCACCCCGCCTCCCGCTTGCTGATCGCCTCGCAATCCATGCTCCGGCGCGAAAAACGCCGTCAAAGTGGAATTCTCATCATGAAACAGGATATCAGCGATCTGGTTCAACTGATTATCCACCCCCGTCGGATTGGTCAAGAGCCCCACACTCTTGCCTTTCACTTCATTGAGAAGCGAAGCCACTTGCGCATCAACCGGATCAATGGATTTTTTCGACTTGGCTTCCTGCGAAAAACACAGAGACGACCACAGAAACGGAATGAGAAAAAATAACGTATGCGCGGAATTTGATCGTAACATCTTGTCCCCCTTTTTAAATAAAATCAGAGATATCAGGTCAATTGGATCCCCGCTTTTTCCTTCAGCAGCTGAATAATGCGCAGCGTATGCGTTCCGTTCCAATAAAGGTGAAGGCAGGATGGGCAGCGTGAAAAATCCGTCGCCATTTCCCTGACCTTTTCCGGTATTTGCGTCAGAATTTCCTCCTTCTTCACCGCTTCGAGGAGCGCGCCGCAATGCGAACACCGGCTGAAAAGGGTTTCGGTAAAATTCTGCGGAAACGCCTCGGTAATCCGCCTTAACTGTTCCCAGAAATGAATCGTTTTGATCAGAAACGAATTCCGAGGCTCCCGTTCCAGCGCCAGACGCGTATCTCTTGTTATAATAATGCGCCCCTCCGCCTTTGCCTTTTGTATCAGACCTTCATCGCTTTGACCCCGGTAATACAGAACGTCATATCCCAGGAACAGCATCCATCTCCCGAGTTTTCCCAGCATCGTATCCACGATGAATTTCATGTTTTTGATATCCGGGATTTTTCATCCTCCGCCGTTTTTCTCTTGATACAATACTGTCCGGTTAAAATTATTGATGATTAACCTCGCGAAAGGCGTGAATATCATTTCTTTTCCTTGGGTTTGATCAGGAGCTTTTCTATGAGGGTGTTTCCTTCCGCATCCGTTGCCATGAATGTGATCAGAGCCTCTTCCTCCTTCATATCCTTGATTACAAAGGAAAATGATTCGTTTCGGGAATCGAATATCTCATCCTCGGGATTGACGCGGAACCATTCATCCGCATTGATGGAATACTGGGCGGCAGAGATGATGGAATGGGCGTCGCGCGCCTCGGTATGAATGGTGATCGAATTTTTATCCCGATCGAATGTGAGTTCCTTGACCAGTTCAGGAGGGGTATTGTCTATCACAAAAGGATCGCTCAAGCCTTCCGTTTCCAGGGCGGTATTTTTTGGATTGGAGGGAAGATCGCTTGCCACCAGTTTGATCCGGTAACGTCCATCGGGCAACGGTTCTGTTGAAAGGAGAAAAAGAGGTTTGTCGATTTTTTTCTCGATCTCCTTCCAGAGGTTTTCCTCATCGCCTTTGAAGAAAAGGTCGAACTGGAGTTTGTCGTTTTCCGGATCGCGCGCCTTCCAGGAAATCTTCAATTTTTTCTGGTTGGAATGAGCCGTGGCGTCGATGGAGGAACTGTTATCCGTTTTACTGTTTTCCTCATCGGATTTATCATCGGATTTTTCCTTGGGGGGCATTTTGGGGGGATGGGATTTCCCCATCGGCGCAATTTCAATCTTGTCGATCAGGGGCGCCTGGTTGGGGGGAATGTAATACGACTCGACTTTCTTGATCATGGGAACAGCCTTGGTATCTTTTCCGGAAAGAAGCAGCTTGTATTGAAAAAATCGTGCGATGGGGGAGGCTATCTGCGCCTGTTTATCGTCGAAGGATTTTTGCTTTTCCCAATCCGACCATGTCTTGTCCGGTTCCTCGGTATTTCCGCTTCTTGTGGTGAATTTGATTTCGGCGCCATCCGGCGCATCTCCCTCGAAACGTATCCTGCCCCATTTGACGGCGGTTTTGGCGTCATGAACGGGCGAGACGTATTCCCCTTTCGAGCGATCCTTCCATGTAACTTTGTATATGTTGGGAATCTGGGAGGTTCCCAGGTAAAGGAAGTCCTCGTTTCGCGTGATAGACAGGATATATTTTTCTTCTGTTGCGAAAACGATCGTGAATTTATTGGGCTTTTCGATCTGGTATAATTTCCCTTTTTCGCCGATGCCGGCTTGAAGTTTTCCGCTTTCGGAATCATAGATCAGGGAATGGATGGGGGATTCAGGAGGGGAGATGACTGGCCAGGCATACCCGGAAATATCGAGTTTCACTATAGTGGATCTTTTCCCTGTAATAATGGGCAATTCCAACCTGGTTTCTATTTCCGGCGATTCTTCGCCGTCTCCTTCCGATTCCTCCGATTCCTCGGGCTTTTTGGTTTCTTCGGACTTCGGAGAAGGGGGCGTGGCGGGGGACGGCGCTTTCAGGCTGTTAAGCGCAGCGTAGAAATAACCGGGTTCTCCTTCCACAAGCGCCCTGATTTCATCCATTCCGGAATCGAAAAGCACAAACGCCTTGTCTTTTTCCGCAACGCGGTAAATGCGTCCCTTGTCATGCGTGGCGATATATATGGATTGATCGGGAATATTTTCAGGTATGAGAATATCCATGAGATTTTTATCCGTTGCCTGGTAATATGTATCTCCCTTGCCATCGGGATCGATGCGGAACAATTTGCCTTCGATGCCTGTCGCGGCAAAAAGGTTGTCATTTTTGTCAAACGCGATATCCCAGATATATTTCTGCCGGGTTTCGAAAAAGAGTTGAGCCGTGTTTTTTTCCGGGATGCGGTATATCTTTCCCCCGGGAGAGGCGCCGGCGTAAAGAACGCCGTTTTTATCCAGGGCGGCGGCAAACACAGCCACTTCCTCCAGGTCGCAGTATAATTCGACCTTGTCTTTTTCCATGACATAGATTCTGCCCTCGTTACCCGTACAAAAATAGAGCGTATTCCTGCCTGCCGCAATGATCCTCCACGTCAGTTCATCCTGTCCTTTCCAGACGCTTTCATAAGCGGGCGCCGGTGATATTTCGCCCTCGCTGGAAAGAGAACTGGTTTTATTTTCTCCCTTGGAAAAATCCCCGAAACTCGCTTCCGTGAAAACCTTGGTGGTGGCTGCCAGAGATGAAAAAGCGATACAAAAAAGACACGCGGAAACAAGAATCACTCTGGATAAACATTGATTAGGCTTCAATTCACGCCTCCTTTACGAAAGATATGATATATTTCCATCCACATGTTTTATTGACGTCCTCTTTTATTCACCTTCAGGGAGAAGACTCTGCTTCCCCTTATCTCGAAATCCGTGTCAAAAGTTTCTTCCCGGATGAAATTCATATTGATCGGATAGGAAAAAATCGGGACGGATGACGCCTGGGTGGGGGATTGAATGCTGGGAGGCAGGTGGGGCATTTCCTCTTCCTTCCAGCGAATTCCGGTTTCTTTTTCCGTAAGAACTACATATAATTTGTTCATGGGAAAATTCATTTTAAGATTCTTGATCAAGGCGTCGAAGCTCAGGATGTTCGCAATACCGGGTGAACGCCGGAATTCCAGGCGTTTCCTTTCCACGCCATTCAAAACATGAAGGGTATAAGCGCCGTCCCTTAAATCCTCAGGCAGCCTGAATTGCAGGGTGCGGGAAAAACGGGGGATTCTGTAAGTATCAAAATATAATTGAATGTTAGCCGTTTCCCCTGGTTTGTATATATCCCGATCCAGTTTGGCGGTTTCTATGGCAACCGCCTTGAACTGATCGATGATGGTTGCGTCCAATTGAATATTGCGGATGTCCACTTTTTTGAAGGGATTGGTCATCAGTCTCATCAGTTCAATGGCAACAGTCAGCGAAACGTCATAAGCCAGTAGTCGATCCGTTGAAAGGAATTCCTCTTTTTCGATCACGGTATCATCGTCGAGCAGGATTTTGTATCTCATTTTGGCTGCGGAAACTCCCCACAATTTGTCGAACCGGATGATCGATTCGGAAATTACGATGTCCAGCAGGCTGCCGCTTACGGATTCATTTTCCCAGATGTGGTATTGAAGAGCGTTTTCCGTGTTGGAAGATTCCATTCTGATTTTCACGTTCACATCGAAGCTGGGGGCTTCCATACCGAAAAATCCGCCGATGGCAGCCTGGCGATCCTGGCGAATGCATCCGATTTCCTGAACCGCAGCGCCGAGTTTGAAGGGGCGCATGTAACTGGGAACAACGGTAAAGATATGAGCGGACGCCATAGGGGCGTCCAGATTTCCCATTTCAAAGAAGGGATGCCCGAACGCCACCAGCTTGTTTCCTTTCCGGTAGGTCACCGTTCCTACGGCAGCCATTGCTAGAGAACCGGAGACCATGGGAATGGCGATACCCGAGCCGTTTTCAACGGGTTTGATTGGAAATTCAGGATTTAGAACGCGCGACCCGCCGCCCAGAACAGGCATGAAGGATGTTCCGGAAAAAAAAGACTCTGCTCTTTTTAATATGTCGGGATGACATCCTGAAATGATAAGGGGAGTTCCCAGGGGCTCGAGGGTGATGGCGTCCGGATAAGTTGTTGTCTTATCTTTCAATATGGGAATTGATCCGGTTTGTACGGCAAGAGACTGTTTGTTTCTCAAGCCGCGCGCGTTTTTTTTATCCCCGCCGCCTGTTTCAGGAAGGAAGTTATCCGGAGGCGCGTATTCCGGGGGATGAGGTTTGTCGTCCGTTTTATCCATGACTTCCAGCATGTTCTTGATCGGCGTGATTCCCGCGATCGGTTCCATGGAGAATGTCCATCCATAGGCTACGGCGCCGATCATGCGATTGTCGATGTAAACCGGGCTGCCGCTCATTCCGGCGACAACTCCCATCTCCTTGAATTGAGGTCCCGATAACCGGGCAAGGATGATATCCATATCCGGGAAGGCGTTGGACATCACTCCGAGGATTTCCACATCGAAACGCTCCAGGTTATTGTCCTTGAAGGCGGATATGCCGTATCCCGTCATGCCGGGTTTGATTTCTTCGACATACATGAACTCCGATGTCGCAACATTGGCGCTATCGGTTTCCTGAGCCGTTGAAATGCCGGATGACATGATTAAAATCAAGATCACGATTAAGTGGCGGTTTTTCTTCAAATTGGCCCCCTTCCTTGTGAATTCCGGATTGGGTTCGATTTCTTTTCCATGAAAGAATAATATATTATAATCCTTATGTCTTTCCCATCAAAAATAGTCAAGTCAAGATATTAAATTTAAAGATATCATAACAATCTTGATGGATTTTTATAGAGAATGCGATCCCGCATTTTATCTGTTTGAAAACGTTATGGTAAATTCTGAAGCGCCACCAGGTCAGCGACATCGATAATCCCGTCTTCATTCAGATCGGCGTATAGAATACGGTCCGAAGGGATATCACCGCGTCCCAGAATATGATCGCAAAGCATTTCAGGCGTCACCTTCGTTACCTTGACCCAATGGGGTGAATAAAGGTACAAGACCGGATTGATTCCGTCGCTGACAATGGCGAGAATCCAGTATATTCCTTCAGAAACTCCGGACGCGTCCCATTCCTTCATGTCTGCCGGATCATTTTCACCTGTAGAACCAATGAAATTAGCCCCGACGCGTTCCGACGCGTCAGCGTCATAGTATAACTGAATGGTGGCGTTGTTGTCGATATCCTCATCGATCCATGTTATGGGGAATGAATTTTTCGCCAGGCGTTTTTCGGCGGAAGGGTGGATGAACTCGAACAGGGGGGGGGAATTCCCGAGCGTCTCATCCGCGCCGATATCCGGTTGAACGCCATAAGGACGCGCATCGCCATCGATGTCATGATCGGGAACGAAAGTGGAATCCGAGTATCCCTTATTCTGAACTGATGAACCATGCCTGATATGCAGATCACCGGAGGAGCGGCTGCAGAATAGAGGATCCCCGAATACATCGTTCGCTCCATGATCCATTCCCTGGAGGTTGACGAAATTTTCGAAATATCCATTATAATTCTGCTTAACGTTTTCCGGAGATTCGATGTAAACGCCTTTATAATGTCCCGCAAAAAAGTTGTTATAAAGGGTTGCTTCGGCTTGTCCTGAGATAAATACATGCAACCCCTCCCCGAATACATCGCCATTATCCGAAAGGGAGTTGTTTATAAAGTCTATGGTATTCTGGTAACTGGAAATAAAGACTCCGTCCCCTCCATGAACCGCTTGATTGTGATGGATGAAATTATTGGTGATGGCGGCGGGAGCGCCGTAGATCAGGATTCCGCCCCCCCTTCCCATTACACCCTGGTTGATAGCGACGCAAGGGAGAGGAGCCATGGGATTCCATATCCCCAACGCCGCGTTATTGTAAATATTGTTGGCATCGATGACGATCTCTTTGCCGGATTCATTGGATATCATGATTCCAGCTCCGGAATCGTCGTTGACGTTATCCTTGATGGCGTTGTTGCGAATGACGGCGCCCGCGCCGGAGTGGATGGTGATTCCCGATCCGTAATCCACCAGGCTTGTGCCGCCTCTTATGATGGTGAAGCCTTCCACAAGCGCTTCCACATCATCGCCTTTGATTTCCACCACGGTTCCATTCAGGTTTCCATCGAGGGTGGAGACAAACTGACTGATATTTCTTGTCCAGTCGCCATCGTAATATCCGCCTTGGAGATTGACGCTTCGTATAATATCATAGCAGCCTATATAACGTCCATAAGCCACGAGGATCGCGCCGCCAGTCTGAACTTCGTTCAGGGCTTTTATGATCGAGGCGTAGGGATTTCCGGAAGCGCCATTACCGGTGATGTCGTTGCCTGAAATGGCGCTGACATATATTATGTTTGCGTAAGATTCATCCGCGCCGATATCGAAACCGGCGCCATGGGGGCGCGGGTCTCCCTCGAAGTCATGATCCAGCCCTGAAATAGTCATGCCTGCATCGATCAGCTGGGAATCGCTCTTCAGGCGATAGTTGCCAAAAGGCGCATACTGGAATTTCGGATCGACAAAAAGGTTGTGCGTCCCTATGGTTCCTGCGTTGTAATTTACGTCATTGTCATAAAAATCGCAGTAATCAATATTGCAACTGACGCCTGTATCGAGGGCAATTCCCGATGTGTGACCGGTGATGATACAGTTGGTAATGTTGTGTACGCCGTTTTGGGATACAATATAAACCCCCTCTTTGTATGATCCCGTGTTATTATCAGCGATAGTGCAATTTTCGAGACTCAGTATTCCGTCTGAAAAGAATATGCCCCCGCATACGCCGCCGGGCCCTGCGGCGTTTTGAGCGATGATATGGTTTCTTATGGGTAAATTTGTTGTGGGTCCCACGCTGATTACCATTGCTCCTCCCGCAATAAAATAACCTGTGGCGGTGTTTCCCATTATAATATTCCTGTCGAGTTCCGGGATTGCGGTTTCGATGATATGCATCCCACCGCCCCATACTGATGCAGAATTATTCTGTATGGCATTCCCTTTCATGCTTCCGGTTCCCGCGCGCGTCGAGATTCCCGCCCCGGCTCCGGCATTGTTTCCCTCGATCCGATTCCCATTGATCTCATATTCGGTTCCTCCGGTTACCTGGACGCCGCCGCCGTAATACGCTGCAGAGTTGTCGCTAATTTCATTGTCGATGATTTGACAGGAGTTGGCGCTTGTCGATATCCCGCCCCCACCATCCATGGTGGCGTCGACATTTCCCGTTGCCTGATTATATGATACGGTATTTTTGATGAAGTCCGTATTACTGCCGGATGAAAGAAAAACGCCTCCCCCCCGCTTTGCCGTATTCCACCTGATATTATTCCCGCGGCACTCCCCCATCTGAACGGCGTAAATCCCGCCACCCGTACCATCATTGCTTTTACTGGAGATGTTGTTTTCAATGATATTGTCGTTTACATATTGGGTATAATTGCTGTACATGCCGCCGCCTTCCCCAATGCCGTTGACGCTTGCGGTATTATATGATATGGTATTGCGATAGTATGAACCTGCAGCGTAAATTCCCCCTCCCTTTCCAGGACCGTCTATAGCGGCGACATTTCCATAAAAGACATTGTCGGTCGCAACAACATCGGAAGACCAGGTATAGAATCCTCCCCCCTTGCCTTCCCATCCACCCGATGGAGACAGCGCCGCCGTATTTGATGTGATCTCGTTTCCCACTATCACGGCGTTACCCATCCAGCCTATATGGATTCCTCCCCCTTCCGCCCCCGCTCCAGCGCCTTTCTGGGCGAAGTTGTAATTGATTTTATTGTTCTCTATACGAGCGGTATTGTTATAAACGTTGATGCCGCCGCCATGTCCCTGGCCCGAATCTGTGCTCGACGCAATATTGTCCGTAATGACGTTATTGCGAATTATTGTGAAACCCTCGGATTCAAAGGAATCCCCAATGTGAATGCCTCCTCCCCATCCCAGGGGACTTGTGGCGTCTCCCCCTGTTATCACAAAACCGTCGATGGTCACATATATCTGGGCAAATATGCGGATAACGCTGCCCGTGCGGCAGGCGTCGATGGTGGTGACATGCGTTTCCCAGTTGCGTTCGATAAACGTGGGATCCCATCCCCCTTGCAGGGTGACGCTTGTACCGATCTCTATGGTTTCCGTGTAATACCCCTCCGCCACGCGGATCGTGTCTTCCGGCATGGCGTTGTCGATGGCTTCCTGGATGGAGGAATGGTAACCGACGCCTCCTCCAGGCTTCACGTATAAGATATCGGCGGGAAAAGACTTTAAGGACAAAGATGATAATAGGAATATGAATACGGAAAATACAATTGATTTTTTCAAAATAGACTCCTTCCTGTTTTAAATAAAAATACTGATTATCAATATGGATCAGAAAATTCAGATTGTAAATATGTTTCAATCAGTTAAGCACAGTAAAGCAGTAAAGAAGATTGAGAATGTTCTTGCTTCGGAGGCAATGTTTCCGCAAAGATTTTTCTGGCAATTTCTCAAAGGTAAAACGCAAAATGAGGATATTTCTTGATCTGAGGACGATCCGGAAAAACATGACGGGCGTGGGCGCGGCTTCCCTTCTTTTATTGAAAGCCCTTATTCAGCGCGCCTCGAATCATGAGTTCCACTGCCTTTTTCTGAAAGGGGAGAAGCCTCCGACGCCCCTTCCTCCCAATTTCTTTCCCCTGGAAACCGATGTGGATTACGAAAAACACCCCTCCGGAGAGTGGTGGCTCCATTTTACGCTCCCTGACATGCTGAAGCGTTTGAAAATCGACGTCCTTCATGGGACCGCCTTTCTCATTCCCTGGAGAAAAACGTCCTTTCGCAAGATTGTGACCATTCACGATATTATCTCTTATAAATATCCGGAGGGCTATCCTCTGGCGTTCCGGCATTATCTCAAATGCGTCACGCGCTTTTCAGCCCATTACGCGGACAGGATCATCGCCTCATCGGAAAATACAAGGCGTGATCTTCAGGAGAGGCTTGGGATAAGGGGGGATAAGATAGACATTGCGCCCTGTTACTCTTTTGATTTTTTCAAACTTGTTTCCGAAGATGAAAAAGCCGCACAGCGCAAGGCGTTAAACCTTCCGGAAAAATTCATGCTTTATGTGGGAACCCTTGAAAAAAGGAAAAACCAGATCACGTTGATCAAGGCGTTTGAAATCTTTAAAAAAAGGACAGGTTTGCCTTACAAACTTGTGCTGATCGGACGCGCGGGTTATAAATCTGATGAAATCCTTTCGGAAAAGGAAAAGTCCCCTTATGCAGGCGACATCGATTATCCGGATATTGAAATTCCGCAGGAAATCCAACCCTATTATTCCTGCGCGGAGTTTTTTGTCTTCCCCTCGTTTTATGAAGGTTTCGGAATGCCGGTTCTGGAGGCAATGGCAAGCGGAACGCCGGTTATCGCAGCAAAAACATCGTCAGTTCCTGAAGTATTGGGGGAGGCGGGCATGTATTATTTTCCCCCTGATTCAGCGGAAAACCTCGCCAATATCATGATGGAACTTGCCTTGAATCCCTACAGGCTGGAATCCTTAAGGAAAAAAAGCCTGGAACAAGCCGCGAAGTTTTCCTCCAAACGTACTGCGCAAGCGCTTCTTTCCTCTTATGAAAAAGCGCAGATGGGCGCTCTTGTTAAATAACACGACGTCTCATAGGATTATGTTCACGTTGTTCGCTTCATGCCCCTGGCGGGGGATTGGAAAACAGCATGAATTCAGGGAAAAAGAGCAATTTGACATTCCCGAGAGGACCGTTCCTCTGTTTTGCTATGATGATTTCCGTTAGTTGAGCCGGAAGGGGAACCTCGGATTCTTCGCCTTCCTCTTCGGGAGAGCCCTCGGGCGGCGGCTCCGGATGAATGAACATCACAACATCCGCGTCCTGTTCTATGGCGCCTGATTCACGCAAATCCGACAACATCGGCTTTTTGTCCTTGCCGCTTCGGTGCTCGATCATGCGGGAAAGCTGCGATATGGCGATGACCGGGATGTTCAATTCGCGGCTGAGGGCTTTCATGGATCGCGAGATCTCGGCGACTTCCTGCTGCCGGTTTTCGATCTTGCCGCCCGAATGCATGAGCTGCAGGTAATCCACGATCAATAGCGAAAGATCGGGCGTCCTGGATTTCAGTCTGCGCGCCTTTGCCCTTAACTCCAACACGGAAATCCCCGGGGTATCATCGATGAAAATCGGCATTTCCGAAAGCTTTCTGCCATATTCGGAAAGTCGTTTCAATTCCCCCTCTGTAAGGAAACCCGTCCTGATACGAAGGGATGAGACCTTGGCAAGGGTGGATATGAGTCTCTGGTTCAGCTGTTCTGCGGACATCTCCAGGCTGAAGATTCCAACAGGCAGATTATTGTGAACCGCCACATTCAGGGCGATATTGAGACCGAAGGCGGTTTTGCCCTTGGAGGGACGCGCCGCCAGAATGATCAGGTCCGAACGCTGCAAACCTGATGTGAGTTCATCCAGTTTGTAAAACTCCGTCGCGATGCCGGTGACTTCATGCTTGTCATGGTACCTTCTCTGCACGTCTTCCAGGGTTTTGATGGTCAGGTCGCCGATGGAACGGAAATCCCGGGAGATGCGTTCCTGGGAAATCTCGAATATCAGTTTCTCGGAATAGTCGATGAGTTGAGAGGCGTCCATCTCCTCGCTGTATGCGGTTTCCAGTATATCATAGGAGGAAAGAATCAGCCTGCGTATCCTGGCTTTATCCCGGATGATGTTGGCGTAATGCTCGATATTCAGGGGGGATATGACGCGATCTTCCAGGGAGGCGATATAGCCCAGTCCCCCGGCTTTTTCCAATGATTTTGTTTTTTGCAGCTCGGTGGTAAGGGTTGTCAGATCGACAGGAATATTTTGTTCGAACAAGGAAAGGATCGTTTCAAAGATCAGCTGGTTGTTGGCGTTGTAAAAATGATCCCGCTGAATATGGTCCACTACCAGGGCGATGGTGGTATTATCCAGAAGCATGCACCCCAGCGCAGAGGCTTCCGCCTCGGGGCTGTGGGGCAAAATTCTCGTGGCGTCTATTTTTTCCGGGAGAGCCATGGCGTTATCTTGATACGACAGTTGAAATAAATTATATTTTTCAGGCGGATTCCGTTCTTATTCCGTCTTCTCGACGATCACGCGGACGGTCGCCGTGACTTCAGGATGCAGCTTGATTTCCACGGGGAATTCGCCGAGTGATTTGATCGGTTCCGTAAGGTGTATTTTCTTCTTGTCCACTTCAAAACCCGCTTCCTTCATTTTGTCCGCGATTTCGGAAGGGGTGACGGAACCGAAGAGTCGGTCGTTTTCCCCTGCTTTTAAATATACCTTAAGGGAGAGTTCGCTGAATTTGTCAGCTAGAGTCTCCGCCTCGGTTTTTTCCTTTACAGCCACCTTTTCCAGGGTCTTTTTCCGGTGTTCCAGAACCTTCAGATTCTCCGGCGTGGCTTCAACCGCCAGCTTTCTCGGAAACAGAAAATTCCGGAAATGTCCGGGAGCGACATTCACCAGGTCTCCCACTTTTCCCAAACGGGGCACATTGTCGAACAGAATGACTTTCATGAATTTAAACCTCCTCCAGGAATAGTCTTCAGTTTTCTGAAATCAAACCATATATCCAAAAGTCCGATTGCCGAACAAATAATCGGTTTCATGATGATGATAAATATCAATACAAACGTGAACACCCGTGAAAGCATGGAATTTGACTGCAGTCGTCGCATCAGGATCAGGTAACCTATAACAGCCAATCCCGCTAGAAAGTACGTGACTCCCAGAAATACAAAAATAGAACGAGAGAAGTACAGTAGTTCCTTCCGATCCAAAAAGTATCTGAATATTTCGATTCCCATTCCAAAAATCAATAAGAAAACGTACCGTTCTTTAATTTTAAAAAGCAGGAAATGCCCGACAAGGACCTCCCTGTTGCGCAGGATGCGCAGGATGAAGTTGAAAACAAGTGGAAAAACAGCGACTTGGATTCCTATGTAATAATAGGGGAAATGGCTCATAAAATCCTGAGTCATCTTGAGATATTCCTCCCTGGACTCCCCGGAAATCTGGTCTGCCCCTTCCCGGATGATTTCATTCAATCTCTCCGATATACCCGTCAATCCG
>JAFGFK010000006.1 GCA_016931135.1 Candidatus Sumerlaeota bacterium
GGGGAAAAGGCATTATCAGCATACCAAACCCTTTCCCGGAATTTAAATGTTGATATGCATTCGTACACTTCGGCTTATAAGCGCATTGAGGAAATGCTGAAAGGGAAAAACAACTTTATGAACCTTTCAAGAAACCTTGCGCTTAAAGCTCAGGAAAGAGAGATGATCACCACACAACCAAAGGAACAACTGGACGGAACCAAGGCTAAATTAACCATCAAAAACTATCTGGGCGGATATTATTACCTAACATATGACGAAACCAGACTGGTTGATGGATCAATTTATCTGATTGAAGGAAAGCATTCAAAAGGCGCCACGCTACCTTCAACGGAGGATATTAAAGATGGCTTAATCAAGATGATTCTTTTTTCCAATCTTAAGGAGGTAAAAATTAATGACAGGGAATATCATCCCCTTCCAATTCTGAAACTTACGAGTGATGTTGAATTTTCTATGGATAAACTGACAATGTCAAAAAGGGAATTTTTAAAATTATTGTTGAAGGAATCCTGTAAAAACAAATTTGAGGTAACGATAAACGGAGCAAAATTAAGCGCCCTATTGTAAATATGTCTCCGAATATCCTTCTGATTTACCTTCCTATCCTTGATCATTTCTTTATTCCACCGCTGCCTCTGCCATGGCGCGGATGTTTTCCGGCGGAACATCCGGGAGAATCGCCTCGTGACTCGGGCTCACAATCAAAGAGGGACCCAATAGCCTCTTCACCCTTCGCACCTCTTGCTTCACCTTTTTGGGAGAAGCCTGAATTAAAAGGTTCTGGGTGTCGATTCCCCCCAGAAAGGCTATCCTGCCCTTGAACTCCCGCGCCAGCGTCTCCGCATCCATGTTCGCAGCCTTTGCCTGTAATGGATGTAGCGCATCCACGCCGATGTCGATCATATAAGGAATCGCCTTATATACGGAACCGCACGCATGAAGAATCACCTGGCGCCCGTGATCGTGCGCCAGGTCGGAAAGTTCCTTGAAATAGGGAAGAACAAATTCCCGGAACGCCTCCGGACTTATCAGAAGATCGATCTGTGTTCCCAGATCGTTCCCGAAGAAGAAACCGTCCAGATCTTTTCCCGCTTCACGGAAAAGTCGCTTGTTCCCCTCGAGGTAAAAATCCACGATTTTCCTGGTGACCGCATGAACCACCTGCGGATGCGCGTACATCTTCATGAAGTAGTTCTCCATGCCGAAAAGATCAGCCACCTCGTGAAAAAAGGGAGACCAGAGCCCCCCTGCGCGATATACGTCGCCCGCTTTTTTCAAAACTCCCTTCATCTCTGTGAAATCGAGATAATCCGGATTCGGAAAGTGAATCTTATTCACATCCTTCACATTCTCGAGATCGGCGCAGATTCCGCGTGATCCAACAGCCTTTCTTTTGTTCATCCGGTAAATAAACGGCCTGTTTTGCGGATCTTTATAACAATTCGGCGGAGGCATCCAGCGGAAATCATCCTGCAATTTCTTCCTCAAAGCCTCCTCGGATCGGGTTCTGAAGCGTTTATGAATCCCCGCCCACGAATCGGGATGGGGATTGCCCAGCCAGAATCCGCACCGATCCGCCTCTTTACCCGAAACGATCCTTCTGACACGCTCCCGCCTTTTCATCTTTTTCCGCTCCAAATCCAAAGGAGATTTTGACTGCGTCTTAATCGAATACTGGATTTATCACACGGGAAGGAAATGTAAAGAAAAATGCATTATGTTGACATCGCCAGGGGGGTAATATATGATCAATAATTGTGGACGCTAGGGAGGGCGTGGGTATGAAATATTTTTTTCGAAAAGGAATCGCCTTCCGGCTCGGGGCGATTTTTATTCTCTTTTGTTTTATCTCTTGCCTTGCTCCGGCGGGTGAAAAACAGGAGCGGTACGGCGAGGTTACAGCCACTCTCGCCGAACTTCTAACTCTTACCGAAGCCATGGAATGGGCGTACATCGATATCGGGGGCTTCGTATCCATCGAAAACCTGAACGACCTTTTGATGACTAACCCGGTGCACGATTTCGACAATATCGACCAATTCGATGGCGCATGGGTGATCGATCTGGCCACAGGCATGTTCTATCCGGAAAAAAAAGACCTGACTCACCTGCCCCTCTTATGGCAGGGTCCTTATGTGACATACCAGGAAAGCCGCATCGCAGTTGATGGCGCAGGATACGATAAAGGGACATTGCTCGATTACTGGGGCGAACCTTATTACCTTTTTTCCCCGGCGGGGCTTGTTCGAACGGATGAACACATCATCACCCAGGAGATTTATGGCGATCATTTCGATCTGTACGCCATTGTCAGCCTTGGCCCTGATGGAATCATGAGTTCGGATGATCTGTATAGAACCTTCGGAACGCCGCCCACGCGGCTCGTTCTCACTTCCATTACCAGGGAATCCGCCCACCCCGGAGATACCGTATCCATCCGGGGTTACAATTTCGGAATCTTCTCCAAGCTCGATCCCGTGCTCTATCTCAACGAAAAACCCGTGAATACGATCGTTTCCTGGAGCGATCGGCTGATTGAATTCACGGTTCCGCCTGATGGGGAAAGCGGAAACCTCAAGATAGTCAAAGATTCAGTACAGAGCAACTCCATCTATTTGACTATTCTGGAAATTCCAACAACAGCGCAAATGTGGACTCTTTACGAGTAATCCATTCATCCTTTTCGTTTCCCTGTTCAAATAGAGCGCGCAGATAATGGCGGCGGGATCATTTCCGGAGCGCGGGAAGATACGCATCGAGTCTTCATCAGTTTTGAAAAAAAGGTTTTTTTTGAAAAAATTTTCAATATGAACGAAAAAAAACAATTTTTTTTTTCAGTGATCTTATTCTCCGATAGAACGAATCTGTTGAGCCCCTTGTTTTATAAGGCTCTGCGATGAACGTACATTTTTTTCTCGATTGAAATTTTTTTTTGACAAGTTTCAATTTTATCTTGACACTAAAGGGATTGTTGAATCACAGTCAAATCTAAAATCAGCGAAAGAGAAGAGGAACAAGAGACGCTTTGAACAAATGATACAAAAAAGTAACAAACAACATGCGGAGAACTATATGAATCTCATATTCCAGAAGAGAAAGGGGGGAAGAAGATGGCAGTAAAAAGCGCTACCAAGAAGAAAGCCGCGCCCAAAGCAGCGGCAAAGAAGAAGCCCGCAGCCAAGAAAAAGCCTGCAGCCAAGAAAAAGCCTGCAGCTAAGAAAAAAGCCTCGGCAGCCAAAAAGGCTCCGGCCAAAAAGAAGGCTCCGGCTAAGAAAGCTCCGGCTAAGAAAAAACCTGCAGCTAAAAAGAAAAAATAAGCGGGTAATCTTTTCTGAAATGAGGGGAATGATTTTCTTCGACCTTTCCGCTCCTGTTCACTCCGGTGATGGAGCGGGATGAAAATCGTTCCCCTTTTTTTTTACAGGAATTTTCGGGAATACGCCGCAACATATCGCTTGATTTCCGTAGCGGCGTTCATTTGAAGAATTTCATTGGCTAATCGTTTGGCGTCGCTCAATCGTATATGGCGGATGACCCGTTTGACCTCGGGTATGGCTACGGGACCCATGCTCAGCTCGTCGATCCCTAATCCGAGCAATATGATCGCCGTTATGGGATCGGACGCCATCTCTCCGCATAAACCCACCCATACGCTGTTCTTGTGCCCCGCAATTATAATATCGCGTATCAATCTGAGGATGGCGGGATGATAGGGCTCATACAGGTAAGCCACGTTCTCATTGACGCGATCCACGGCAAGGGTATATTGAATCAGATCGTTGGTTCCAATGCTGAAAAAATTCACCTCCCGGCTTAAAATGTCCGCTGTTACCGCCGCTGAGGGAATCTCAACCATGATCCCAAGTTCTATGTCGGATTGGAAGGGAATCCTTTCTTTATCCAGATCCTCCTTGACCTCTTCAAGCAGCTTTTTGACCTCCCGCACCTCCTCGAGGCATGAGACCATGGGAAACATCAGTTTGGCGTTGCCGGCTGCGCTCGCGCGAAGTATGGCGCGCAGCTGAACCTTGAACATATCGGGATTCGCCAGCCCCAGGCGAATGGCGCGCAATCCCATGAAGGGATTCAATTCCTTGAATCGTAATCCGGATATGAATTTGTCGCCTCCGATATCAAGGGTTCTGAATATCACGGTCTTTGGATGGACAGCCTCCAGCACCTCCCTGTACACGCGATATTGTTCGTTTTCATCCGGGAATCGGGCGCGGTTCAGATAAAAAAATTCCGTGCGAAACAGACCGATCCCATCTGCGCCGTGCTGTTTAACGTGTTCCACCTCCCCCGGAATTTCGATATTCGCCGACAGCTCGATAGTATATCCATCCAGGGTTTCCGCAGGCAACGCGCAGATGGCGCTTAAACTCTGTTCCTGCTCTATGATCTTCTTTTTCAGAATCTCGTATTTCTTCAGCTCCTGTTCTGTGGGATTCAGGATGACGCGCCCCCCCACGCCGTCGATGATCAGAATATCGCCGGTTTGCGCCTTTTCCATTATGCCCGCCACGCCGACAACCGCCGGAATTTCCAGGGCTTTCGCCATGATGGCGGTGTGGGATGTCGGGCCCCCCACCTGGGTGACAAAACCGATTACCTTGGAACGGTCCATCATAACCGTATCCGAAGGTCCCAGATCATGCCCCACGACGATCACGGGCTCTTTCAGCGACTTCAAGGGATGATCCCCGGCTTTTAAAAGATTTTTGAGGATATGATGGGCGACATCGTATAGATCCGTGGATCGGGTGGAAAAATATTCATCCGGCATTTTCTTGAAAAGCGAGGCAATACGCTCAACCGTCTTTTCCAGGACATATTCGGAATTCTTTTTCTCCCTCCGGATGCCTTCGATCGTGTCTTTGATGATCAGGGGATCATCCAGCATCAGGATATGGGAATCAAAGATGGATGCATGAATCTCATCAACATCGCTTTCCGCCTTCTCGCGGATTTGACGCAGCTGCCTTTTGGATACCTCTACAGCATTCTGAAAACGCTCGATCTCCTCCTCGATCTTGTTCTTCGGGATGGCGCTGACTTCAAAGGTCAACCTTCTCGGGTCCAATCGGAAAACCTTTCCGACAACCACTCCCCCGGAAACCGGAATTCCATTAAAGTGTTCTGGCTTTTGCTTCATTTGTCGTTTCCTTTATATCCATAGCGTCTTCGCCAAAGTTTGCCTTGAACAGTTCATGAAGATCTCTCAGGCATTGTTCCGCATTTTCCCCACGGGCGATCAGCGCCATTTCGCTGCCCTGTTCCGCAGCGAAGAGCATGAGCCCCATTATGCTCTTTCCGTTCACCCGCGCCCCGTCCTTTTCCACAAACACCTCGCAATTCTGGTATCGGGAGGCGCATTCCACAAACTTGGCTGCGGGGCGGGCGTGAAATCCCAGAGAATTGGTTACTGTTACCAGCAACCGCTTCTCCTCCGCTTTTCCGTCGTTTTCATAAAATTCCTGCATCGATCCAGATTTATCCCGTATTGAATAATTTTACTTTTTATGATGTTTTTCCCTTCGCTTGTCAAGTTCAATGCAAAATCAGAAAACATCTGTGGATCATCACCCGGCAATGGAGGCTTTATCCCTTGATCGCGCCAATGGTCAGCCCTTTGACGATCTGCTTTTGAAAAAAGATAAAGATCAGTATCATGGGAACGGCGCTGATGGTCGCGCCCGCCATGACAAGTCCATATTCCACCGTGTGTTGCTGCTGAATCGTCTGTAATCCCACTTCAAGGGGAAAATAGGGCTCGTGTCCGATCACCACAAACGGCCAGAAAAAGCTCTTCCAGATTCCCGTAAAGGAAAGAATGCCCCACGCTGCCAGAACCGGCTTTGACAAAGGCAATATGATCCGCCACCAGATGCCCGGCTCGCTGCAGCCATCGATTCTCGCCGCCTCTTCCAGGCTGTTCGGAAGCGTTTGAATGTATTGGCGCATCAGGAATATCGCAACAGGAGAACATATCCCCGGAAGAATCAACGCCCAGTGTGAATTGATCAGATGAATCCCCGTGATGCCGGGAATTCCGTTTGTTATGACAATGAAAAGCGGGATCAGAAGCGCCTGGTATGGAACCATGATGGACGCAATGAAGAGGCTGAACACAAGCCTGTTCCCCCGGAATCGGACCTTGGCAAGGGGATAAGCCGCCAGATTTGCCAATAACGATTGAAGACAGGTGATGAGCAGCGCCAGATAAATGGTGTTTCCCATCCAACGCGCCAGTTTGGAACGACGGATGAAATCAGAGAAACTGTCCGCAACGGGTTTCGCAGAACCCTCAGATGAGGGCGTTGTCCCTTTATTCGTTTCCCTGGGAAACATGGTGATCTCCGCAAGTCGCTTGTAGTTGTCCAAGGCGAAATTCTTTGGTCGAACATCCGGAGGCGTATTCTGTAAAAACACGCCCGGCGTGAGCGCCGACAAAAACATCCAGATCATCGGAATCAGTAAAAGTACGGCCAAAGGAAAAAGCAGGAAATGGGCGGCATGATGCAGAAGAAAGAGCCGGAATCCTGAAAAAAGTCTTCTTTTATTGATATCCCCAGCCTTTTGCCCTTTTTCTTTCCGAAAAAATCTTGTAACAATGCAAGACAAAGCCCTGATTCCACCGTATATGATTCCGGCAAGCCATTCGATACAATCGCTGACAAAATCCAATCCCTTCTCGAAAATAGTCGAAGCCCGGCTCTCCTCTACATCCGTTCGGAATACCTTGAATTGCGTCACGGCAAAAAATGTCACGATCAAGAGCAGTATCAGGGACAACGCCCCCGCTTGTCCGTAAAATCCGTTCACAAAGGCGAGGTTGTAAATCTCGTAAACCAGCACAGTGGATGATCCGGCGGGCCCTCCCGATGTCAGCATGAAGACAAGCTCGAATACCTGGAACGATCCTATTGTATTCAATACGATCAGGTACAACGTGATCGGGCGGAGAAGGGGCAATGTAACATGCCACCATCGCTGCATCGCATTTGCGCCATCCACCCGGGCAGCCTCGATGCAGTCCTGAGGAACCCGCGATAACCCAGCGAGGAAAATCAGGATGTTTCCTCCGGGTCCGCCGCCGATTGCCGCCAGGATCACCGCCCACATGGACCATCGCGGATCCCCCAGCCAGTTGATTTTGCCGCAGCCGAAACCTTTCAATACCCAGTTCAAAAGCCCGAAATTGTAATCATAGAGCCATCGCCAGATCATGGCGAAAATGATCGCAGAGGTGACCGTAGGAAGATAAAATGCGGAACGATAGAAATTTTTTGCGCGCTCGCTGACCGATGAAATCAAGGACGCCAGTATCAAGGACGCCATGATATTCACCGGCACATAGATGACGGTAAATAAAAGAGTGTTGCGGAACGCCCGGAACACTCGATCGCGCATCAGCGCATTGCCGAAAATATCCCTGAAATTTCCCATCCCAACCCACGGGCTTCCCAGAAAACCCTTTGACGGCGCATAATTCTTGAACGCCAGCATTAAGGACAACGCCATGGGAATGGCAAGAAAAACAATAAACAGCGCAAGCGTGGGACTTAAAAACAGCCACGCAAACATCTGACGCTGGTTTTTCTCTCTCATATCAATTCCCATCTTATGATATAATGAATTCAATTCTTAGATGATACCCCCCGGCGCTTCAATTAAAAAAAGGGGGCGCATCTTGACGCCGTTACGAGGAATGCGGGATAAGCCTTATGGGGTCACACTCTATAAAAATCCAATGCGCAAGTATAAGTTTAGACTTTTCCAGGGGATTTTGTTGGCGCTATGCGTATTTTCATCTGGAACAATTTGGATTTTTATAGGGTTTGACCCCCGATTTCAGGATGTTTTAGCAACGGCGTCAAGATGCGCCCAAAAAAAGGCGAGCGTTTCAGATGCGCTCGAAACCCATCCGAATTTTCCCTTGATTTTATCCCCCCGCTCCTCAATGTTACTTCTCATATTCCCTATGTTTGAAATCCATTAACGATTGATTCCTATGTCGCTTTTCTCTTATTCTTATATCCGAAGAAAATTCAACAGCGGACTCAACAGGTTCAGCAGGAAACGGGAACACGCCTATGTATTGGGACTTCCCTATGAGGTTCAACTCGTTCCTACAAACGCCTGCAACCTCAGGTGTAAATCCTGCCCGAAAACTTATTATAACACGGATAACCGCCACCTCGCCCCGGAAGCGTATGATCGCGTGAAAAAGGAACTCTTTCCCCATATCCGTATCTTAGACCTCCAGGGGCTAGGCGAGCCGCTTCTCTCCCCTCTTTTTCCGCAGATGGTAGAGGACGCATACCATCATGGGATTAAAATCAGGTTCGTCTCAAATGCCACAAAATTCACCCCCTTTCTCATGAAACGCCTCGTTGAATGCGGCGCCGATGTCACCATATCGCTCGATGGCGCTTGCGCGGAAACGCACGAAGATGCGCGCCCGGGCGCCGGTTTTTCCCTTATCTTGAACGTGATGGAGGAATTCCGCTCCCTTAAAAATCAATTCAAATCCTCCGATTTTCACCTTTCCATCAATACTGTTGTCACGAAAAGGAATGTTTATGAACTGGAAGCCATTCTCGATCTGGGGATCCGGCATCAAATCACCGCCTTCAGCCTGATCAATCCCGGAGTCGGCGATCGGAAGGATGATTACGCCCTGAGCGTGATAGCGCATTACCCGGAACTTTTTTCCGAACAGTTGAATAAATTGATTCCCAAGGCTCAGGCGCATTCCATTATTCTTCAGTATCCGTATTTGAAGAAAACCACAGAACAGAATTTAAACTCTCCTGGTACGGAAAAAGTAAAACCGCTCTCGGATCAAAGGCTCTTTCCCGGAAAGTGCTTCGATCCCTGGAGACTCACTTACATAGATGTTGACGGGTGGGTGAGACCCTGTTGCCGCGCGATCTGGATCGGCATGGGCAATATCATGGAAAAGCCATTCCGGGAAATCTGGAACGACGCTCCTTACAAAGAACTTCGCCGATACGTCAACTCGAACAATCCACCCGATTTCTGCCGTACCTGCACCCTGTTTTGGGGTATCACGCGCGGCAATGAATTGTACATGGAAGACCTTGAAAAAAGGGGAATCGAACTTTCTCCCCCTCCTTTTATCGGATTAAGGGATAACGCGCATAAGGGATGAAATGAAACATGCTTTACGGTTGGGAACTCATTACTGAAGATGAAAGAAATAAGATCGCCGAGGGGATCAAAAAGGGAAAAATCCTTGCCGGACCCTTTCACCTCGCCCTTTTTCCTACCGATCGATGCAACCTCGACTGTTTCTTCTGCTATACGGAAAATCTGAGAAAAAAAGGGGAGGTATTGAGCTGGGATGCATTGAAAAAGGCGCTATGCGACGGCGTTTCCCTCGGGGTAAAAAGCCTCAGCCTCGGCGGCGGCGGCGAACCCCTCATTTATCCTTCCCTGATCCCTCTTCTTGAATTCATGGAACAAAACAATCTGAAAATGGACTCGATTAAAACCAATGGAACCGCACTGACCGAAAAAGTCGCGGATAGCCTGATCCGATGCGGTCTTCGCCGCATCACCATCAGTCTCAACGATACCAGGGCTGAACCCTATTCGAAAATATGCAACGCCTCTCCCCGCCTTTTTAACGGCGCCCTGGAGGGAATACGACATATCGTCGAGGCGAAGAAAAAAAACGGCTCTTCCTGCGAGATCAGCGTTCAGGTATTTGTGTGGCGCGAAAATTATAAAAGACTTCCTGAAATGATTCAGGACCTTGTTCCTTTTGGCGCCGATTTAATCTATGTGAACACCATAGACGGGCTTTCCCCCCAACTGAAAATGTCACCCGAACAAAAAGAGGAATTCAAAATTATCCTCGCCCATGTGATTAAAGTTCACGCCAGGATCATCCAGTTCAACCTTTCCGCTGAAGGACTCCACGAGTACGCCGTCAATCTGCAATATCAGGTTTATCCCCAGGCAATCGACATCCCCGATTTGTGCCTCACCCCTCACAGGGTGGAGTATTGTTACATGGGATGGTTTGCCGCAGTGATCGAAGCGAGCGGCGACGTCTATCCCTGCTGCCATTTCACAACCGATAAGGCTAAATCCCTGGGCAATCTGAACATGCAAAGTTTAAATGAAATATGGCATGGAAAGCGGTTTGAAATCTTCCGAAGGGAAATGAGACATTTGCTGCTCACCCGGGCGGATAAAAAGTCGCTTCCTTCCAATCCCCGCTTTATTTATCATCTGTGCCTCGAACGCACGGCTTGCGCCTTCAATTATTATCTTTGCTCGCCCGATTTCTACATGGAACTATATGAATGGTCTCGAAAAAAAGGAGCGGCTTATATCCGTAACTATAAGATAAAGCGGTTCCCTCGCAGAATACTGGGGAAAATGAAACGCCTGTTAAAGGGCGCCTCCGATTCCAGGAAATAATGGATTAATGTAATTCAAAATTTCACCACTGAAGAATTGGTTTTATCTCAGCCGTTTCCACAATCGTTCCATCCTCCCAAACCGGAGACAACAGCACGGCGATTCTACAGTTAATTTTAGCGTCATCTAACCGAATCAGAAGCCTCTTTACTCCCTTGTTCGGCCATTCCGGCTTTTCCTTTTCCGCAGATTCCACGACAAATTCCGCTCCTTGGGGAGATAAAATCCGCGTTATAAGGCGTTTGTCCTTGATGCTCAATTCCGCTGTTCCCTTTTCTTTGATCTTTATCTCGGCGTCGGTTGTCATTCCCCAAACAATATCGCAGGAATCTCTCAGATCGAATTCATCCTGAACAAGAACCGCTTTTCGCTCCCCGATGACGGCAACGCCCCGAAGCGAGTTCAGGGCAAATTCCTGATATGCTGTTGAGAAATCGAGCGCCACAAAAGGAAAAGACGGACTTCCCGTTTTTATGAATTTCGCCACAGCCTCCTCATCCTGATCCTTTCCCCCAAGAAGCGGAACATTATGGCTCTGGGAGTTCAGCCGGTAATAAGTCCATCTCTTGCCGCCCTTTTTCTTATCCCAGTAACCCGGAAGATTGTAGTTATCCGCGCCCAGATCCCGCGCCCAGCGTTCGCCCAAGGCATCGATCTCGAAATTCCCCAGATCCAGATGCCCGTGATTTACCTGGTTATAACCTCCCTTGACGCCGACAAACAGGGCGTTGGGATCATTCCAGGCGCTTCGAAAAACGGCGATTTCCACCGGGCTCCGGAAATAGCGATCCAGATCCAGGGGGGCGCGCTCGATTCCTGATGGGGGAACATACCAGATCACATGCTCGGGATGCGCCTCGTTTTTTTCCAGCAGGATGTGTTCCGCATCGGAAATAAAGAAATTATTATAGATTTTTGCCAGCCAGAACATGCAGGGCATCGGCTTGTGGCTGCTGCGCTGCCCAAGGTCTGCATAATTAAGATACAATCCCGTGGGACCTGTGGCGTAAATGGGAAAAAGACCTGTGACGGATAAGCCGTCTATTCCGGAAAGACCAAAATCTTTTCCAAGAGCCGAGTTCATGGCGGCAAGACCATAAGCAGTATATCGCGTGGCGTAACCCCAGTATCCGGGGCCCTCCATCCATACGCCATCCGGACTATAAGATTTAAGCGCAATGGGGAGCGATTTCACGGCGTTGGGGATGATGATTTTGGCATATTTCGGATCGGTTTCCGCAATCGCAAGAGCCCCGATCGCAAGGCCGCTGTTGCACACCTGGTTCCAGTTGAATTCCGATTTTGTCCACCAGCCCCCCTTGTTATAAACCTCGATCCCCGGTTTCATCCCATGCTGGATCAATCCTGATTTGATCGCTTCCCGCTCGGTTTCATTCAAGTAAGAAAAGAGCCAATCGTAACCAACTCCAACCGCGTGCGACATTTCCGCCGTATCGAGAAAATGCGAGGGATTCCAATCCGGAAAGGCGCACACTGTGAGAAGATTTTCCTTCGTCTTTTGCGCATATTTGGCGTCGCCGGTCCATCGCCACGCAAATCCCATATAATAAACGCGGTGCAGGCATTCCCTGCTTACCGAAAGGAGGCGGGGTCCGACCAGTTTATGTTCGAGCATGGCTTTTTCAAGGCAGGTATCCGCTTTTTCAATGACGTCGCTCACATACCTCTGAAGCGTTTCATCCGTTTCGTACAGATTTTTCAGATTGGCAAGATCGGCGTCTTTCATCATCAATCGCGGGTGAACCGGATCGAGCGTGGAGAGAACGGTTTCAGGATTCACTTCAAAATCCTCCGATTTATTGAATAAGGAACAGCTGCAAAGACACAGCGTCATCAAAAAAAATACAAAAACCTTCATGATCGTCTCCTTCACAAATTCAAACAAATCCCACACGCAAAAATCGCATAAGGGAATATTAAAAAGTAAAAGGAATGATTGGAATTTATTTACAAGGCGTCAAGGATTATGATGAAAAAGTTTCAATCGGGTTTTTTAAGTCATGGAGTAAGACTCGAATGGCGCTAAGTTAAGGGAAACGGTTTAACTTATGGGGGTAAGACAATGGGGTCATACTCTATA
>JAFGFK010000007.1 GCA_016931135.1 Candidatus Sumerlaeota bacterium
AATGAGGTGCGGCGCATTTGCCGAAGATGCAGCGGTTTTCCTCCTCGGAAAGTTCCGGGGAATGAAGCCTGTGCGCCGCGCTGAAACAGAATTTTTTACGGATAATGAACACTGTTTTTACTTTCTGCTATAAGACTTAATCTGCAATAATCCCATATTTCTTACATTCAGATATGACAAATGAAGAATCCTTGCATTTTTTTAAAATTTCATAATTGTTTTTTAGATCTTTAATCTTATTAATGGAAATGCTTTTTTGATTCAATAATTCAATGATAATTGTAGGCACAAAGTAAAGATCATAAGAATTATTATCAAACGGTCTGATACCAACTACAACATCTGAGGTTTTGGTCGATTGTTTATACTCCTTTACTCCCGATTTATATTCTCTATCAATTCCGCCGCGGGTTCCACCAATAAAACTGATTGAGTTTCTTGCTGTTTTGACCTGAGCTCTTATAATATTTTCTTTGCCATCCTCTTCCTTGAATACTATAATGACGTCATAAGGTGATAAGGGTAAATCGACAAGGGAAACATTTTTGAATTTCTTCATCAATATTCCAGCCACAATATGTTCATGGGCAAAACCTTCAACCGAGGCTTGCAATCCTTTTTCTCCAGAATCAACCATAGTATTATCCTTATAATATTTATTTCCGAAGGACAACGATCCAATCGGTATTGATTCTTTCCTCCCGAGGAACCTTGATAAAGTGATTGATAATCTCGGAGGCGAAATAATTCTCCACTTTAAATCCGGTCAATTCCGCCATTGCCATGATATATTTCCAGTTTTCGAACAATTCATTTCGGATCTTATTGTTTCCAACGACAATGATATAATATTTTCCAATTTTCAGGGTACGATAAACCTCGTTCAAATTGTCTCTCATATCAGAAAGATATTTATAAGCAATGAAAGCCCTTCTGGGATCTTTGGAATATATCTTCTCAATGACATTATCGGCAATATCTATGCCTGTTTTGTGCAAATCGCGATACTCTTCCGCATAAACGCTCTCTGTTCCAACGTGTCTCTTCTTTAATGGGGTCAATGAACCTCTTTCAATTTCCAGCCAGTAGATTTCCAGTTGGTGGGTTCTGGGATAATCAACCGCATTGGCATAGGGAGGAGAAGTAACCGCCAAATCGAAATAATTATCAGTATAAGAAATCTTTCTTGCATCCTGATTTTCAGGAAATTCAGATTTTACGTCTTTAGGGCATATCTTTGAAAATTCAATCATCCTCGGAACGTTTGTTAAAATGGTTTCAGCAAACCTGGTAAGGGCTTCGGATGGATAAACGGTTTTATTCAGTTTTTTTCTGATAACCGTTCTGGTGCAGTTATCATCGGCATTGGAAACGGCTCTGATTATGGAAGAAAAACAGATGCGGAAAAAATCCTTTATTTTCCGATCAACCTTTATTTCTTCTATTGATTGTTTGATGTGCGTTAATTCGAAAACTATCTCTTTATTAAACCAGTTATCGCGATATGGAAACTCGGGAATATCCTGTTCCTTGATTCTTGATGGATGAAAATCCATTATCTTTTCCAGTAATACTTCATGCGCTTCCTTTAATTGATTGATCTTTACTGGAGTGGTTTTCACACATGAAAGATATCTTGAAAAAGGATCGACATCTATCCCGACAGAATTTCTCCTGTTAAGTAATGCTTCAACATTTGTTGTTCCGCTTCCCGAAAATGGATCAAGAACCACGTCGCCTTCTTTGGAATATTTTCTGATAATCCAACGGGGCAGTTCAGGGAAAAATTTAGCCGGATATCTATGGAAACCATGAGTCAATATGGATTGATCATAGCTGATAAAAAGAAATCTTTGCTCATTTTCAATCGGAAGATCTATAGGGATATCCCCATCAACTCTTATTATTTTTTCATTAAATTCGTTAATTTGTTCTTTAACATTAGGATACTTTGAGTTATGTAGAAAAGATAACTGGTTGAAAACAGGTTTTTTGCGCCCGTTTTTCCTCCCAACCTTTATTTTTATCTCATTTAATGAAATTGGATAAAAGGACATGATAGCATTTCCTTTTGTCAAATCATTGTTTTTTACTGTTTCACCTTATGGCCAAGGCGTTTTTCCACGGATTCGATCTTTTTTGTGATGCGTTGAGATCTGTCTTTGAAATCGTCGATTCTTATACTGGTGATCACCCGTTTAGAATCCCGCGCCAATTTTTTATGGCAGGCGCGGATCAGATCGAAGACTCGATCGGCATCCCCCTCCACAATCGTGCCCATGGGCGTCATCTTGTAATCCAATCCACTATTCTCGATCATCTTGATTATCGGGGCGACATATTTGCTTAAATGGACGCCCTTGCCCACCGGAAAGGTCGAAAATTCCGCTATCATAATAATACCTCCGAAAGAGAATGATCAGGGTGTTTCAACCGGTTTGAGGGTATATTTGCGGTGTTTGGTATCGTAAAAATTGATCGGGATCGCCTCCATGACAAGATCCAGCGGTATCCAGCACCACACGGGGGTATGAAACCGTTCCAGAACCTTGATCTTCTGATACCCTTCCTTTTCGATGACAAAATCGTAATACCAATACCAGCCGAATGGCACGATGATGGGTGTCTTGCCCCGATAAGCATTATTGATCGTGACATCCGCGCCCGATGGTTGAGATGTAACCACAACCCGCGAGCGGATGCAGCCTGAAGTAATAAGAATCAGGATGAAAACGATGCAAATCAGGAATTTTTTCATGATGAGCGCCTGTTTATACCTCAAAACGATTAATCATTTCTTATATTCACAAGTCATGATAAGGGTCAATGGATTTTTATAGGGATTGACCCCCGATTGCAGAAAAAACTCAGGATAATTTGAAGGATTTTTATAGAGTATGACCCCGTTGTCTTACCCCCATAAGTTAAACCGTTTCCCTTAACTTAGCGCCATTCGGGATCGCCCCCCGATTTCGGGATATTTTGGTAACGGCGTCAAGACGCTCCCTGGATAATCTGAAAACCGAAATGCGCCCAATCGGAAAGGGGAATGTCACTGAGCGGAGGGAACATGGAAGGATTTTTGTCGTTTACGAAGGGCGGTCGCTTTCTCTCCCGCGCTTGTGATCCATTCCCCCCCGCTGCCGGAAGGAACGAGCATGCGCGACTCTTTCGTTTCAATATCAAGGAACCAGAGTTCCGACTTTGTGTAGAGGCTCTCTTTATGCCATTTGTTGAAAAGGAGGGATTTGCCATCAGATGACCATGTCAGGCTGCCAAAATAGGCGTCGGGCAGTTGCGTCAAGATTTCAGCCTGGGAGCCGTCGGGTTTCATAAGCCAGATTTGCTGATCCCATTTGGCAAGGGGTCCGGATAGTTCCCTGCGAATCACGGCGATCTTCTCCCCATCCGGAGACCATACGCCGTACATATCGTTCGTCTGTTTTCCCTTGCACAAATCCAGAAGGTTTTCCTCTTTGACGTGATACTGGAGGAGTTGCCTGTCAAATCGCTGATCCTTGGTGGGCTTGATATCATACCCCCGGGGGCGGAGCTCGGTGAAAATGAGGTGATGCTGCGAGGGATGCCAGGAAACAAACCCTTGAGGCTTGTATGGCAGCTCGATACGGCGTCCATCCTTGAGATTATAAAGAAGCAGACCGTTGCGGGAAGCTGAAAAATAGCTGCTGTAGCTGAGCCACTCGCCATCGAATGACCAGCTGGGATAACGGCAGGGAAGCTGATCATCCTGAAACAGGGGACCTGTGTCGCCGGAGTCCGGATTCATCCACCAGAGGGAGGGGGCGTCGATCGCGGAACTCACGCTGTAATCCCTGCGTTCATAAACAATGGTTTTTCCATCCGGCGCAAAGACAGGACGCGAGAAAGACGCATCGGTTGCGGTTGTCAATCTCCGGCTAGTGAAATCAACGAAATCGAGGAGGAAAATATCGGTACGGGATTCATCATGCAGAAGGGTATAAACGAATCTGGCTTTATCAGGAGAAACGGCGTAATCTATGATGGAGCCGTCTTCATGCGTAATCTGATAGATTTTATTTTTTTCGAGGAAGCTGAGAAAAATCTGCCTCTGCCGCTTATCGTCAAAGGAAAGGAAGAGAACGCCATCCTCTTTCCGGGAAAGAGATGAGGGAGATAAATTCGCGCTCGAGGATGGCAAAAACAAAAGACTGATGCGAATAGCGTTGATGGTCAGAACCGATCCCAGGAACAAAAGGAGAACGGCGCTGACAACTGGCATCACCGGTATTAAGCGCTGGAAGGGACCGATCCGATCAAAGACGCGCCTTCCCTGCACCATGACGGCTCCAATTGTGATAAGGGTCGAAGCCAATCCCAAACTGAAAAAGGCGATAAGAATCAATCCGAGGGAGATGCGGTTGATAGATACCGCAGTGAGAAGGATGGTGGTCGCCCCGGGGCAGGGAACCAGACCGCTGCTGACGCCGAGCACGATCATGGTGCGCCAGGTAACGTAATCGGTCTTCATGGGAAGATGCGCATCTTCCTGTTCAGGCGCGACTTTTTTGCCGGAGCGCCAAATGCGCCATCTTTGCCTCAGGAAGTAAATTCCGAAGATCAGGATCAACAATCCGGAGGAAATCTGCAAAATAGGAAAAAGGCTTTCCGGCATGATATACCGGGAAGCCACAAGGGTTGCCAATCCAAGAAAAAACACGGAGCCGGTATGGGTAAAGGTTACAATGGCGCCCAGGGCGAAGGCGTGCCATAATTTTCCATGGGCGCCCACGAGATAAGCGGCCATGATGGTTTTGCCATGCCCGGGGGTTACGGCGTGAAGGGCGCCCAGAATAAAGGCAATGCCAAAGGCTGCAAGATAGAAACCCACCGATGCCTTTGTCGTTCGCATAAAACCGGTCAGAATCGCCTGAGATCCACGTTGCTGGGGCTGCCGCATGTCTGCGCCACCCTCTTCCGCGATTTTTCTCCCGAGATTTTCGACAAAACCAGGTAGGCTTGGCGTGCCGCTCTCCCAGTAATCCAGTAAATTCCCTTCCTGATTATCCGATGAGGAATCATCCGGTTGCGTGGTTTCCTGCAATGTGATTTTGATCTTGATCCGACCTTTTTTTTGTTTCGGGGGTTGAAAGCGAATCCCTTCTTTTCCATGGAGATAATACCACGTAACGCTGATTTGATCAAGATACTGATTGTCCAGGATCAGAAGGGAATCGGATTTTGAAAAAGACAGGTTTGTGGAAAATCTGATCTTGATCGGCTCTTTATCCATGCCGAAGGATTCGAAGGACGCAGGCCACTCCACGCTTTCGAGATTCCATTTCACAGACTCTTCGCCTTCTATGCTTGCGATGACTTCTTCAAGACGGCTATGAATCCATGCGCTGCGGGCGGATTCAATATCCTCTTTCGAGTTTGATTTGCTTATATGGATTTCAGCCCAGATGCGCTGTACGAGGAGGGATCCCGGGGCAATGACCCATTCGGCGTCGAGCCCGGTTCGGGTAATATGAATTGTCATGGATTGCTGACACGAATCTGCGGGATGCGCGAATAAAGAAGATGTGATGGAAAGTTGCGCAATAGAAAAACAAACAATCAGAAAGATTCGCCGGAAAAATTTATTTTTATCAAATCCGTACATAAGAAGATTTATGTTCGAATTTCAGGGAGTTCGTCAAGAAATTAATGGGTAGATTTATTTGAAGACATTGGAGTAAATTCCTGTTTTGGAGGGGCGCCGTATCTCTTGATCAGGGAAATCTGTTCGATATCGCTTCGGGAAAAAAGGCGACGGCCCGCGTAATCTCTTTTGAGGCTCGAATCCTTGATCAAATTGCATCTGATCCATTCCAGGATATCGGACGCCGAGGTTTCTGTCAAATCTGCGGCTTCATTAAGGCAATAGTAGGACTTATTCAAAGAGGGAGGTCGGGAAATCAGAAAATCTTCCCGGGTTTTCAACTTTCTTCTTTCCAGACCGATAAAGGGAGTCTGTTCTCGCCTCCTTTCGATCCCGCTCCTTCTCTCGGTTCCGGTTCGCCTGTTCTGGAAAACGAATTCGTCCCAGTCCCGGCGATCCTTTCCTCGTCTTCTATCCACGAATCTACTATTATAATCAGCCATTTCCCTCCTCCTCCTGGCTCTTATAAACAGCTCTCACGAAAATTATGAATTCATGGATTTATCAATTCAGATACGCTCTCTCCTCTCCTGACAAGACTGACAAGCCCACGAAAAGATATAAGAATATCAAAACGCAATAAAAAACGCCCAATCAAAAAGCCTAACGGCTCATTTCACATAATATATACAATATATATTTCACGGAAATCAAGCGTTTTTTTACAAGTTTGAATTGGCGCCAAAAATCGCATAAAATAATTCCGCTTAAACGGGAAGAGGTGGAGATATATCTTCGAGAATCCGGAAAGCCTTGAACATTTGCCACTACCAGGAGGTTTCTGTTTTTTCAAGTCTTCTTGAAAAATCACGGCGGCAAAAAATAAAAACGCTTTTTATTGACAGAAACTCCATGAAATTTCAAAAACTTCTATACTTTCTTTCTGTTTACGCCAATTTTATTTCAAAAAAGGAAACATTCTCATGAAAAAAGTCAGCGGTTTGGCGATAGCGACTTTTTTATTTCTTTTATGTCTCTCCTCTTCCTTCTGCGATTCCATGACAATGAAGGACAACCGGAGCTATCCCCGGGTGCAGGTTGATTCTATTGTGGCTGGAACATCCGGATTGTCTTTTAACATTCGCATGATTACCGATGGGCGGGTGGAAGATCAGGCTTATCCTGTGCAGGAATCCCAGATTCAAAAAATACAATTCAATCCCGCCGGCGCGGACCCCGCTCAAACCATGGGACGCTCCGCCAATCTTGTTTTCTCCGATGGAAGACGGTTCGATGGCGTTACCCTTGTTACTTTCGAGATGACCCCGGAAGAAAGCATTTTCACGGTTCGCCAGGCTGGATCCTCTGTTGCGGATCAGGCTTATCCCGTTCCCTGCTCCACGATTGCGGAAATTCAACTCCTTTCCGGTTCGCAACCCACGCCTTCTCCTACGGATGATCTTTCCGCTCTTATGCCCGGTTTCGTCGCATCAGTGGCAACGCCCACGCCTGTATCTGAAGAGGAAAAAGAACCTGAAGAACCCGGCGTCGTCGATGACCGACTCGATCAAATAATGGAAAAGATGGAAAAAAACATCGAGAAACAAGAAGAAAAAGAGAGTCGTAAAACCGCCGGACAGAAATTGATGGACAACCTTACGATATGGCTTATCACGACTCTTATTTCCGCCTCCCTGGGAGGAATCGTCGTCTTTCTCGTGATGAAAAACAAAGGGGAACCCGTAACATGGGGAAAGGCGCTTCTCACCGGAGTCCTTCTCGCCATTATACCCGGCCTCGTTTTTAAAGTTTGTGTGTTTTTTGCCTTTGGCTGCTTCACTTTTATTCTGGCAATCATGGCTTGGTTTTATACCGCTCGCACCATTGCCATGAGCGTCCTGGATATCCAGAGCCCCACCGCAACTACCATTGTCATTGTATGGTTCTTCTTTTATATCGTCGTTATGATCGGCGTTGCCTTTGCCATTGCAGGAACCATGCTGTTGAAGATTCTTTCTGGATAATTTCCCGGGAGCGCGTCTTGACACAGTGAACAGGAATGTCGGATGATATCGAATCCTGATTTCAGTATGTTTTCGTAACGAATTAAAAATGCGCCGTCTTCATTTTTTTCTTGATTTAAAATAGCCTTTTTAATATTTAACTATTTGTAACAGGGAAAAAGAAAACATAAAAAAGTTGTAAACTCCTGTCGCCATTGCGCTTTAATCATCATTGTATAACAGGGGGGAACCTGATTTTATGTAAGAGAAAAAAGGGGAGGGAACCGAAAATGAACAATAAAAAATATTCTGCCTTTACCTTGATTGAACTTCTTGTGGTAGTGGCGATCATCGCCCTTTTATCCTCCATAGCCGTTCCCAATTTCCTCGCGGCTCAGATGCGCGCCAAGGTCTCCCGCGCCAGGGCGGATATTCGCTCCCTTATGACGGCTCTCGAGGCTTACCGCACGGAAGCGAATAAATATCCGATTTGTACCGCAGAGCTGAAGGGTTTGCCGCCCCTTTCCATGTTGACCACTCCGATTGCCTATATCGCGGGCGTTCATTTCAAAGATCCCTTTTTTGGCGTTACCAACGGTGTTCCTTATGATTATTACGGTTATTCATCCCGCGATTATGATGGAGTCGCCTTCGAGGGAAGCGGGAGAAATCCCCTCTGGTATATCCTGACAAGCAACGGCCCCGATAAATGCCTCGATGATTATGTGAATCCTATGGATGCCGATGATTTCACGGCTTTTATCTATACCATATATGATCCCACAAACGGTTTATCAAGCCCCGGGAATATCTACCGTTCCGGGGGGCAAATCGCCGGACTTGGAGAAGCCGCCGGACATTTCATCGCCGCTGGAACAAGGTAGTCTTGTCGTATTTCGTCTTCCCGCGCCCGGAAATTCTTTCTATCTGAAAAATGATGACTTGTATCAGTTTGTCTCCTTGAAAAACATCCGACTCTTTATGTCAACCTTTTTCCCCTCCTTTCCGTCATATACATCAGAAAGAAAGGAGGGATGAAAAATGCCGACATTCCTCTACGAAGCCCTGGATAAGGGCGGGAAACAGGTCAAAGGCGTTATCGATGCGCATAATGACGAGATCATTGTCGAAAAACTGACCAACATGGGTTATTTCCCCCTCCGGGTTGTTCTCCATAAACCCAAACTTCAGGAATTTGATATCCTCTCCCTTCCCCTTTTGCGGAATATTTTCCACCGCATCAGGTTCAAACACATTGTCACCTTTACCCGCCAGCTTGCCACGTTGATCAATGCCGGAGTTCCCATTGTGCGAAGCCTGACCATCCTTCAGGAGCAAACCGAATCTTTCATGTTTCGCCTGAAGATCAAAGAGATGATAGAGGATATCGAATCCGGCGCGCCGCTCTCTGAAGCCATGGCAAGGCATCCGAAGATTTTCGACTCCCTTTATGTGTGCATGGTTCGCGCGGGAGAAATTGGCGGAGTTCTCGAGGATGTGCTCGAACGAATCGCCGGATTCATGGAAAGACGCCAGGCGCTCAAGAGCAAAATCAAATCCGCCATGATGTATCCCTCCGTCATCATGTTGATCGCCTCGGGAATCGTCACTTATATCCTCCTCGATATTGTGCCGCGATTCGCAGCTATTTTCGATCAGCTTGACGCCAAACTCCCCGTTCCAACGCAGATGCTCCTTCATGCCAGTAATATCCTTCTGCATCGAGGCGTGTGGGTTGTCGCCGGATTGGCGTTTCTCTTCTTCATGATTGTGAAGATCAACCGCACGAAACCGGGGAAATATATGTTCGATTGGATTAAACTCAGAATTCCCGGGGTGGGGGAGTTGTTCCGCAAGGTGGCGATCTCACGCTTTGCCACTACGCTTTCCACGCTGATCAACGCCGGCGTTCCGATTCTTCAATCCCTCGATATTGTCCGGGATACAACGGGAAATGAAGTCATTGGACGCGCCATGGAAAAGGTTTACGAAAGCGTCAGGGAGGGAGAAACGATTCACGCCCCCCTCGCTTCCCTCAAGATATTCCCCCCCCTTCTCATCCACATGGTGGCGATTGGCGAAGAAACCGGCGCAATCGACCACATGCTGACCAAGGTGGCGGAAGCCTACGATCGGGAAGTCAATGACATGGTCAACGCCTTTACCTCCGTGATAGAGCCCCTTTTGATGGTTATGCTGGGCGTCATCATCGGAATCGTCGTCGTGGCTCTGTATTATCCTTACTTCGTTCTTCCCGGTATTATAGGGCAATTGTAATGACGCAGCAAGGGTTTGGGGAATGAGCCGCTGCGTTTTGGAGAGTTGCCTCTCCGTATCATTCATCCTTTATCCGGGCGAGAACAGGAACCAGGGGCTCCAATTTCCCCACATTTGCAACGCCGCCCAAACTCAGCAGATTAACCGCTCCCCGAACTTTTCCTTTGCATCGTATCTCGATCTCAATCGGCTTTCCCAGTAGATTGACCATGTTCACATAAGTTTTATCTTTGATTTGAACAGGAAGCCACTCCACGCCCCAAACAGGAACATTTTTTGAAACATCGATTACGGATATTTCCGGAAGCGCTTCGAGCGCTTCGAGTTCCTTCCTTAAAATGAAACCGATTTTCTGTGTATCCGTTGCCGCCGCATCCAGGATCAAAGCCTTCGATTTTATCCGGGAAATCTTTTCCTCCGGGAAGGGACAACCGTACGAATCCATCCCCAGACAATCTCCCAAAAGTACCAGCCGTTTCTTATCCGCCAGATTCCCCGCCGCATCAAATGTTGATTTCTTCACATGATCCGATGATGGAAATATAATCATCTTGTAATAATCGCCTTTTCCCGATGCGATCTGCTTTTCCGAGATGAAATCTATTTTTACGCCGCAGAAATTTAGGGCTTCGTATGTTTTTCTGACGCTTCCCAGGTAAGCGGAATCCCGCGCAACCGATGCGATGGAAAAAAGGATCGCTACCGGCGCCTTGACGTTTTGCAGGGCGGTTACTTCATCCGCAAACCGGTTCAGATCGAGACACGTTCTCCCAACTTCCTGCGCGCATCCCGGGCGATCCATCACGTTTCCGTAAAAATCATAGTTCCGATCGAATGTGCGTTCCCATACCCATATTGTCGTTGCGCTTTCTCCATGTATTGCGCCCTGCCATAAAACCGCCCGGAAATGCTCCGGAGGAACATAATACGTCGAACGGTCAATTGTCGGATGATTCTCCGAATTGAAAATCGGTTTAAGAAAAAGGGAGCGCTGCAGATCGTAACTCATGTTATGGAGATGCCAATCCATTGCCCAGCCTTCCTCCGTGCGGTTCGGTACAGGCGCTATCCAGCAGTCGTTCCCATTGATCTGCGATAGTTCCCCGAACATCTCCGGATCCACGCCCCATGCGATCGAGTGCCGCCAGGAAAGGGCAAGCGACATTGCCTTCGCATGTACGGGAATCTCCGGCGCCATCTCGTGAATGATTTCCGCCATCCATTTGTGCCATCCGGAAAAACGTTCCTGGTTGAAAATGCAGTAATCGTAAAACTGCGGGGCGTTGTAATGATCGTTTCCCGGAATGGAAACATCCTCGAAACTTTTATAATCCGCCCCATACGCTTTGTTGAGATTCCCGATGTTTCCGTGAATTCGCGCCAGGTATTCTTTCCACATGTTTTTCGTATTGTCGCATCCCGCAGCGCGATCGAATATCGGTTCATTGGAAAGGCACAGGCTGTGAAGCGCAGGCTTTCCCTGGAAGTGAGGAATCACGATGCGAAGGAATTTCTCTATCACCTGTTTGGCTTCCGGCGCATCCACGCAATATCCCAGGAATCCCCCGCCGCCCTTCGAGAGATGGGACCATTTGTTGAACGCCCACTGGGGAAAATAATGCGGCGACAAAAGAATATTTACTGCAACATTGTGTTTTGCGGCTTCATCGAGAACTTTTTCATACGCCTCCACTCTTTCCAGGGTAACTTCATTTTCTGAAATCAAAACCGCGCTCGGACCGATTTCGATCTGGATGATGTTCACGCCATAATCCGGGAAAAGAGGGATGTCTTTCTGAACCTGCCCGAAGTGCCCGTAACCGCAAAAGAAAACAGGTCCCCTGCCGCTTTGCCCCCTGGAATCGTTTCGATCGCCGATAAAACTCGTTCCTTCTATGGAAAGGGGCGACGTTTTCGAGGTAACGTATCTCTGAAAATTCGGCGCCTGGGATGGATCTCGAAGGTATTCGTTGAGATGGAAAAAAGCCTCGTTCAGGGATTGCGTCATATCCCTGATGGCAAAATCCGCGCGCGCCATCTCGTTTTTCTGGATGTCCTCACGAGCGAGCGGGATGAATTGCCCGAGAAGGGTTTTTGCCGTCATCGGATAATCTACGGCGATTCCCTTTGATTTGCATTTGTCGATCAGAACGTCCAATTCCTTTAGACGCGTTTCCAGGTTGTTCAATTCCTTTGAAAGGTTCGAACCGAGTTTTTCTATTTTCTTCGATGCGGAACAGATAAGAATTCCCAGATCATTGGTTACCCGAACGCAGCATTCCAGCGTTCGCTCCTCCACATCCCCGCTGTTCCATTTCCATTCCAGGGTTCTTTTTCCCCTTTTAAGCCTCTCCTTTTCCTGGAATAAAACAGTATCTCCACTGCGAATCGTTGCTTCTATTGTTGCATTTGAAAGCGCGCAGGTATGAATCGCAATCACAAGAGGCGCCTCTGTTCTGTCGCCGATAATGCGGCCCTGAACGATCAGGGATGCGCTGAATCCCATGCCGCGGAAGGGAATCCCAACCGGGCGAAGCTCGATGTCATCCACGCCAAGCGCCTTGCATGTATTGACAACATTGATCCCGAGGTTCAAACCATTCTGGTCTTCCTTTGTTTTGAATCTAGTGAAGATCCGCCGCCAATCGTAGGTCCCTTCCGGCACATTTAACGTATAACTGTTCCAATCTGTGAAGTGAATGCCCGACGCAACCTCTTCCCCACGCACCCATGCGCTCAGTTCGTATTCGATTCCCGGAAGAACCGGCGCTCCCTGGTAAAGCCTTCCATAAACCTCCGGCGCCAGGGGGCTTTCATTGGTGAAGACAACGCAGCGGTTCCCCGAGTGCGGATTCTTTGTATCGGAAAGATAAATCGCCCGGGCCCGCGCGTACCATCCCCATCCAGCGAAAGACGCATCCTCGAATCCCGCATTGGCGATTGGGGATGTAAGTCCAGTATCCCCAAAAAGGGGAACGATCCATGTAAAGAGAACAACCGTTAAAAAAATACAGGGAATTCTCATGGCTTTGCCTTTTTTTCCGGAGAAATCCTGATCGTTGTTTGGAAATGAAGAGAAGGATTCTTCAACCGGATTCCCAACCGAAGAGGCTTCTTGTTTATTCTGACGTCTTCCTCGATCGTCTCCTCGTTTATCTCGAAACTGTTCCCGGGCGTTTCAATCTGAATCTTTACCGCCCCCTCTTCTCCATATATAAGAAGCGTTTTATCATCCATCTTTTTCCAGGAGGAAAATGTGATGAGCGCAGTTTCATAAGTCTGGGGTGTGGAAAATTCCGCTTCATCTGTTACAGTCAATGCCCCGTTTCCCTCGCGCGAGTACACAAATGCTCTTTGCAGTTTTTTGAGTTCCGATACATCATAACAAGAATGCATCTCCATGGAATAGGTATCTTTTGCTTCCGTGAAATCAGTTTTGATATTTTCCGCTTTCGCCCCTGATCCATTCCTTTGCAGATTCCCCGCAATAACAGGAACCGGATGTCCATAGGAGTTCAAAACTTTGCTCTCATATCGCTTCGAACTGAAGGTTCTCTTAGTATAAACCTCCAATCCCGGATCCGCCAGTAAAATCTCCTTTCCAAGAACCACAATGTACGATCCCACGTCATTGTGGTTATGGTGTTCGGCGTTATGCCCGCCTTTCAAGGCGACGGCGAATGCGGATTGCCTTTCTTCGATTTTCTCCGGATCGGGCCGGCATATCAGAATACCTCCCTGATCGAACCATGTTCTTATTCCTGAGTGGGCGTTTTTTGACGGGAAGGGTTTTGCCAGGGTGGCGGAATTTGGGAAACTGTAGAGCATTGCATTGTAAATCTGTCCTTTAGCCGTTAAAGGGGATATTTCTTCCCATTTTTTCAATCCCAGCCCCAAACGTTTGTTGACATACCACATGATGTCATCACCGGGTTTTGCGTAAACATGACAATCGGCAAACGCCGGGTATATCCCGTTTATGATCTCGGCCTTTGCGCCGAAGAGCGCCGCTGTCTGAGCCTTTTCATCCGCCAAAAGATCGATCTTGCCATCCGTTGCCTGCCAGATGACCTCCACAAGCATCACATACCGCCCGAATCCGTAATTCCAGTATGCCATACCCTCGGAACAGTATCCATCAGAGGTGAAGCCCTTGAGAAAAAACTTGCTGTAAACCTCCGACGCGGCAATGTAAAGGGCGCGCTCCTCGCGCGACTCCAGAACAGCCAGGGCGGCTCCCGTAACCTGCGCCAGGCAGACTGAATTCCAGTTGTTCGTGCATGTCATCCAATGAAACAGAGGGCGTTTGCCGTTCACGGCGTCCCTGAAGGGCGTGAAGATAAACTCCTCCAGTTTCTTTCTGATCAGGGCGCGCGTGGATTGATCCAGCCTTTCTCCCAGAAGATAATGCGTCAATGCCAGATCCCATCCCACGCTGGAAGAACCCAGATCGATACTCACGGATTTGCCGAGAAAGTTCTCCTTATCCTTGTCATGCGCGGGAAGCACCCAGGTTTTCTCACCGCAAACGGCATGAATTGTTTTGACAATCTCCGGGAGAAAACGTCCTTTGTTTTCCGCGCATTCCGCAAGCACAAGCGTTGCCAGCCTGCCGCGCCTTTCACCGGCTGCTTTCTCGTAGTTTCTCCGGACGCCCGTTTGGAAAAAATCCAGGTACAAATCATCCGGAATTTCAGGCATAGGCGTTTTGAAAAGTTTCTCGGCTGCCTTGATTTCAGATTGATATTCCGGCGTCTGCGCGAGTTTATCCCACGAATCGCGATCCGTAATGGGGCTTCCGCATCCTTTCGGTTTCTCCGGAAGCATCTTTGCGATATCGCTGATTCGCTTCGCATCGATTGTTTCAGAAGCGCCGCTTTCCTGAACGATAAAAAAACTTGTGAGTAAAAAACATGAAATAATGATCTTCATATCGTCCATTCCCCTTTCCACATAAAGATCATGATCAATTATTTTGCCAAGAGAAAAAGGTGTTCTACAATGTCATTTATTGATTGTAAGGAGTTCTTATACGAACACTCTTTGGTGAAATTACAGTAAAACTTCTTATCATCTTATCTCCATGTTGTTTAATAATTGACGATACAATATTGGATTTTAAATCTTGAGATATCCCTGAAAGACGTATCAGGATAACGCCATAAGATATAAGACGTTTGCGAAATACCAATTCACCGAAATCTTTATCAGAAGTCAATAATATAGCGCTTTGGTTTTGTGACAACTGGAGAACTTCATTATCGGAAATAGAAGGGGACATTTCTGCAACAGACCATACTGAATGACCGTCTTCGCGTAAACGTTCTACAATATGTTTGTCAACTCCTTCATCAGCAACCAGATTCATCGGGTTGCCTCTTTCATGGGATAAATAACGTCTGCTCTTAAAACCTCGGCAGCAAAAGCGCATGCGGCTCTAACTGCTTCATTTGTCAAACGGGGATGCTCATCAAGAATTTGTTCAATGGACTCCCCAGCGGCTATTTTTTCCAGAATCATTTCAATGGTAATGCGCGTTCCTTTAATTACCGGTTTCCCCATCATAATATCGGGGTCGGATATTATCATGGAATGATACATTTCAATCTCCTTATAACTTTTATCAAAAATATATTCCCAATGAAGATACGCTTTCCTTGTTTAAGGTTCAATTAATAAATGATTTGGTTTTGCGCTGTCAATTTGAAATGCCAGGGACTTATTCTTATTTTTCATTGATAACGAACAACCTTCCATCCCCCGCGCCTAGGGATATCTGCAATCCGGGAATCTCGGGACTGTCATCGTATAAAGGCGCCTCTACTCCGCGCGCCTTGTCTATCTCTCTTATTTTTGATAGATCAACCCGGAATTCCACAGTAGGCCAGGCTGTATAGGCAAATCTGTAATTATTGATCAGAACCCCTGTTCTCCCATCCTTGTGTTTGAAGATTCCAATCAGATAATCCAGCTCCGGATCCTCAGGACGACGGGTAATATCCTTGATCGGCGTATCCTTCAGAATCTCCGACGGATTATCCTTCGGAGTTACCCGATATACTCCCGCGCTTGTGAGCTGCATCAGGGCGCCTCCCAGATTTTTGAGTTCCCCATTGATCCGTTTCGCTTCTTCATAATGCCGCGTCCTCGTTCCGTCTCCCCTGATGATCGCGCCGCCCTTTGGAAATTCGCCTCCCCCGGGAGTATAATAACAGAAATACAAAATCCCCTTCGCGCCATAAGCCAGCGAACTGTATATCTGCCACCTGATTTGCCCTTCTGTTGGGTCCGTATGCGGACCAAAGGGCATCACGTTGAAAAAATTCCAGAACGGAACATTGTATTTCAATGAATATCTTCTCATGACATCCAGATTCCCGCAATATCCGTCGCGTCCATCCGCATCCGGTTTGAATATCGGATAATAATCCATGCTCAATACGTCCGGACGCACTGTCTCCATGAAACTCGCGACATATTCCTCGTAGTTGGGTTTGCCGAGCTGCGCCGCATTCGCGTAATTGGGAAACAGATTGATATACGAGAGTTTCCCAGGATGGAGTTCCCTGTTTTTCGCAACGCGTGAGGCAAGGGCGGGAAACTGCGCCGCGTTCGGCTCATCCTGCATGAGGAATCCCCAGCATCCCTCGCCGCTTATGTAATTTTCCGGGGAGAGGTTTGCCGTTCCCACGATTCCCTTCAAACCATTCTCTTCGCACAATCGAACCTGCTTTTTTATCTGTTCCGCGGTTCCCGCGCCGAAGCCCCCGATCACAAGCGTGAAATTGGCTTCCGCTATCTCTTTGTACCGCTCCGCCCCCTTTTCATCCATCGGCGGATCCACCCAGAACCCGATCGCAAAACGATCCTGAACAAACCGCATCGGCTCTTCTCCTTTCAGTAAATGACCCGGAGTACCTGCCACAAAAAATACAAGCAATATCCAGATCAAATTGCATTTTATTTGTCTCATCTTACCCATCCTTTCCCCTTAAGGATAATATAAATCCATCCTCAAAACAGCATACTTAATTAGGCTTAGAAATATGCAGAAATATATGCAAGCGTTTTTTGAGGCGTTCTTAATCACATTTCAGGATTTTGAGACTTACCAGATCCGCAATATCAATGATATGATCGATATTCAGATCCAGGATTTTACTTTTTGACTTGCCTAACAGATAATCGATATAATCATTTTCCTTTGGCATGTGATTCGGGAGACTGAAGCAGTTATCGGGTCCGCCGTAAACCCCCATGTCATTTCTTTCTGTTTCTTTTCCGGGTGGAAGGCAGGAGTCATTCCAGGAGACGCCCGGATTTCCCGCATCGATGCAGGGGGAGACATCTTTCAGATGAAAATCCAGCGCGCCTTCAAAAAGCGGGTTCACATCGATATTTCCACTTGTGGGAAGGGCGCTCCCAAAGCAGCTGTATTCCAGGGTTCCGCTGGTATAATCCATATCTTCATTTATGCTGTTATATATAATGCAGCCGGTGACTGTGCCGTCCCACATATAGAGTCCACCGCCTTTGTCTATTCCCTCATTCTGGTAAAGGACCGAATTGCTGAATGTGCCGTCATAAACGCAGGCGCCTCCGCCGTAATTGGCTGTGTTTCTGTATATCGCGCAGTTGGTTGTCATACCGTAGTTTTGCACTCCTCCTGCAGTCGTGGCTTGGTTCCGGAATATTCTGCAATGTGATAAGCTGCCCTGTTGGAGGTAAACGCCTCCACCGACTTTTGCCTCGTTTTGGAAAATCGCGCAGTTTTTAATCGTACCGCCGAAATAGTTGACAATCCCTCCTCCAAAGGATTCCGCAACATTCTTGTAAACAATGCATCCTGTTATTGTCCCTTCAAAGATGCCGATACCCGCGCCATTTTTCGCCGTGTTGTCATAAACAACGCAACCTGATATCGTTCCGCTGCTCTGTGAATTTGTTATTCCGCCGCCCATCATACCGCAATGATTCTGGAAAAGCGTGCAGCTGGTTACCATACCGTAATCGTTGAAAAGCCCGCCTCCATAATCCGTGGCGGTATTCCCGTATAGGACACATTTGGTCACCTTGCCTCTGTTAAAGATACCCGCGCCCGATGTTGCATAACCGTTTGTTATGTGAAAACTGTCGATCGAAGTGATTTCGCTGTACATTCCAATGCACCTGTGGGTATTGTTTCCATCGATAACCGTTATGGAGGTTGCATTGTCCCGCTCCGATAGTTCGAGTTCCGTTCCCATGAATCCGCCATACAGCTTGACATTGGGAGGAATCACGATCTCCGCTCCCTCCTGAAAAGTCCCGCAAGCCACCCAGATTTCATCGAATTGCTGAGCGGTCTGAATCGCCTTTGAAATAGTGGCAAACGCCTCATCCCAGGAAGTTCCGGAAGAAAGGTCATTTCCTGACGGCTTGACATAATATCTCTCCGCTGGAAATATTAAGCTTGAAAGAAACAAAAAACACGCGCACAGGACTTTTTTGACGCCCATCATTTCTACTCCCC
>JAFGFK010000064.1 GCA_016931135.1 Candidatus Sumerlaeota bacterium
AAGAGCTGTTCCGGGATTTCGATTTCGAAATCTTTTTTAACCTTGACCTGGCAGGCGAGCCGGATGTTTTGTTTTTTTTCCTCCGCGGAAAGCCAGGGTAGTTCCGTGGGAAGAAAATCCCCGGCGCCTTTCAGAACTTTGCATTTGCAGAGCCCGCACGAACCGCGTCCGCCACATGCGGATGGAATGAAAATTTCTTTATCTTTCAGAAGACCCAGAAGAGGTTTCCCGCCTTCAACGGTGAGAGTCTTTTTTTTGTTGATCGTGATTTTGACTTCGCCGTAATTGGCGATTGTCGCTTCGGCGATTATCACGAGTATTGCGAGAAATGTGGTGAGTCCGCACGCAACGCCCACGCCGATTATGAAAAGGAGAAAAGAACTCAATTCCGCCTCCGCTTAAATGAATACATCGTAATCCTGATTTGCGTAATCCTATTTTATCACGCCAGAGAATCCCATGAACGCCAGCGCCATGATTCCCGCAATCACCAGGGCGATGCCCGCGCCTTCCAAACCTTTGGGAACCCGCGATTTCGACATTTTCTGCCGGATGCCAGCCATCGCAAGGATCGCAACCATCCACCCCACTCCGCTCCCGCATCCGTAAACCACGGATTGGAGGAAATTCTGACCCCGTATGATCATGAAAAGACACGCGCCCAGAATCGCGCAGTTCACTGTAATGAGCGGTAAAAAAATGCCAAGCGCGGCGTACAATGCGTCCGAGACGCGTTCGATAATCATCTCCACGATCTGGACGAACGCTGCTATCACGACAATGAACACGATAAACCGCAAATACACGAGGTCCAGGGGAACAAGTATATAATAATACACAAGCCAGTTCAGGGCGCTGGTGCATGTCATGACAAAGATTACCGCTGCGCCCAAACCGAGCGACGCCTTCACCTGGCGGGAGATGGCGAGAAAGGAGCACATACCCAGATAGTAGGTCAGAAGGATATTCTGCGTAAAGATGGCGGAGAAGAATATGGCGAAAATTCCCATGTTTGTGTTCATATTCTCAAGTCCCCTTTTTATCCTGATCCGGTTTCAGGATGGACCCCTTGACGATCCAGATAAAAACCGCCAGCATGAAAAACGCCCCCGGCGCCATCACCATGATCGACCAGTTCACCCACCAGTTTCCCAGCATCCGGACGCCCCACACGCTTCCCGAACCAAGCAGTTCCCGGAAAAATGCGATGATAAGGAGAACATAGGAATAACCCAGCCCCGAGGAAAAACCGTCCACAAGGGAAAGTCCCGGGGGATTGGAAAGCGCAAACGCTTCGGTGCGCCCCATTACGATGCAATTCGTGATGATGAGTCCCACATAGGGACCCAACTGGCGTGATATATCCGGCAATGTTGCCTTGATGGCGATATCAACAATTATAACATAACAGGCAATGATCAGAACCTCCACCATCATGCGGATGCGGGAAGGAATCCACCTCCGTAAAAGGGAAACGGTAAAGTTGGAAAGAGTTGTTGTAAAGACCAGGCCGCAGCACATGATCACAGTGTTTTTCAGTACATTTGTCACGGCGAGCGTGGAACAAATACCGAGAATCTGGATGAAAACCGGATTGCCGCGCCCCAGGTTTTCCAGAAAGACTTTTTTTGTCTTGCCGCGCATGGTTCTTCTTATTCCTTATCTTCCTCCAGAATTTTCCTCGCCTTCTCGAGCGTATCGTTGATAATGTTTTTCACTGCGTTCGATGTACTGGTGGCGCCCGTGATGGCGTCGAATTCATTTTTTTTCGATGAAGTTCCTTCCGGAACCAGCGTGAAGGGACCCATCTTTCCCTTGAATTGATCGCAGAACCAGGATTCCGTAATGCGTCCTCCCAATCCGGGCGTTTCGTTCTGATCGAGGAAATACAATCCCAGGATGGAATTCATATCCGGCGTGACGCCAATTGACAATGTGATGGCGCCCCAGAGCCCTGCGCCTTTTTCAATGAAGACATATCCGGAAACGTCCCCCGTTTGAGGATCCTTGACGCGAAAATATACTTCCCGCTTTTCGGAAGTTCTCGCTTCTTCAACCGTTTTCTGGTAGAGAGTTTTCAATTCGGCGGGATTTTCGGGAACGGTTCTTCCTGCAGCGATGAGCGCTCCCCGCATAAGGAAAAGGGCTTCATTCATCGCAACCTTTTCCCGCGTAAAAAGGTAAGCGAACGATACGCCGGAGATGAAAACAAAGGTGATCCCAAACATGAAAAGAATCGTGAAAATTCTCTGCCGCGTTTTGGTTTTTCCCTTCATCGGGAAGCCGCCTTTCGTTTCGCTTGAATCTCCCGGATCGCCAGGTCCATGATGGGAGCGAACACATTGGCGAGAAGCACGGCGAACATGGTTCCCTCTCGCCATACGGAAAACGTTCGGATAATGACTACAAGGGCGCCGAATAGAAAACCATATATCCATTTTCCAATATTTGTCTGTGATGCGGAGACAGGTTCGGTTATAAAAAAGAAAAGTCCGAAGAGAAAGCTCCCGCTGAAAAGCGCGGGAACAGGGGCAAGGGCGCCCTGCGTTCCGGTTGCCCATACAATCCATTGCAAAAGCAGAAATCCGACAAAGCCGGAAATCACAATGCGGTAATCAGCGGATTTTTTCCACAGGATATATAAACCGCCAAGCAGGATCAGAATGCCGCACGTTTCCCCGAGGGAGCCGCCCGTAAAACCGGCGACAAGATCGACGAGGGGAATTTCGCCTCCCTGTTTCAGGATCGTCATAGGAGTCGCCCCGGTGATCGCATCTCCGGCGAAATGCGCAAAGCCCGCAGGAAAGCCGCGGAAGGGGTCGCTCCAGAAGGCGTTGGTATGGTTCGGGAAAGCCACATAGATAAAGGCGCGGCCCACGAGCGCGGGATTGAACACGTTTCGCCCGAATCCCCCGAAAACCATTTTACCAAAGGTCAATCCGAATATAACGCCAACAGCAGCCATCCACAAGGGAAGGGTGGGGGGAAGAGACAAGGCGAAGAGAAAATTCGTCACGAACACGGCCGAGGAGACGGGCTGCCTGTAAACCCTGCAGAACGCATATTCCGTAAGAAATCCGGCGATATTCACAATGACAAGCAATGCGAGGCTTCGCCATCCGAAAAAATAAACCGATGCGATGACAATGGGAACAAGGGCATAGAACGCATTCGCCATCATCGGCTGCCACAGGAGAATCCTGGATTTTTTATCCGCCAACTGAAATCCTTTTCAACCAAAATAGGGTTATAAGATTTGTAACATTTTATATCTTTGAAAAACATCCAAAATTCTGAAGTCTAATGGGGTCAAACCCTATAAAAATCCAGGTATTTTACGGAAATATTATGCTGAAAAATATATACAGCGCTTCTCATCATAACAGATATCCTTATAATTATGATGGATTTTTATAGAGAATGACCCCGCAGGAATCATCCTGCGTTCCTGGAATGGAGTCAGGATGCGCATACAGGATTTTTATAGGGTTTGACCCCATTATCCAAATCCATAATGTTTTTCAAAGAGCTAAAATGTTACTACGATTTTATTTCTATAATATCGTGATGATAACGTCAATTCCAGAAATAAAATAATTGATAATCATTATGACTTATGAGAG
>JAFGFK010000008.1 GCA_016931135.1 Candidatus Sumerlaeota bacterium
ATAAGGTTTGCCTCCCATTATCACCAAACCGTGTGCTCCCAAAATCAAGGCGCAAGCATGGCTTGCGCACTCCAAAATAACTCTTTCGACAATGGGATACATCGGAAAATTGAAATGCGCCCGCGCCGTGGGGCGTGAAGTTTTGGATTTGACTTGCCTTTCATGACATATTATATGTATCATTCATGCAATGTGATATGGAGAAAAAGCGCCGAGAGAAAAAACGTCCTTTGGATAATATCAAGACAAGGGGAAATATATGATTCAGCAGATCAAGAAATTTATCATCGAGTGGGAGGGGCGCGCGTTGAGCCCTCCCAAAAAGATTCTTCTCAGGGTCATCGAGTTTCTCTATCTATGGTACGATGAAATTATTCGAGATCACTGTCCCCAGAGAGCGGCGTCACTCACCTATACCACCCTTCTCGCCATTTTTCCCGTGATAGCGGTCATGGCTCTTTTCATTCCCGCTTTCTTCGGCGGCACGGCTGAGATGGAACGGGAAGTGATGGGTTATGTGGAAAGGATCATTCTTCCGGATGCGGGGCAGGAAATTGAAGGAAGCATCCGGGGCTATTTCGAGATATTTCGCAAGAACAGCCGCGCGGTCGGGGTGTTTGGAATCGTGGGTTTGATGGTTTCCGCGCTCCTGCTTTTCTCAACCGTGGAAAAGGCGTTCAACGAAATCTGGCGCGTCAGGCGGCACCGCTCGATGGTTTCCCTTTTTTCCCGCTTTACCACGGTCTTGATCTTCGTGCCGCTTCTGATCGGCGCATCGATTATCCTGACAGCGGAGATGACAAAAAGGGCGGAAATTTTAGGGCGCTTATTGACCCTTATTGTTCCTTACATGATCACCTGCCTTGCCCTGACCCTCGCCTTTTATATCCTGCCCAATACAAAAGTCAGATTTCTCAACGCCTTTATCGGCGGATTTTTCGCCGGATTACTGTGGGAAATGGCAAAGGTCGCCTTTGGCACCTACGTCGCCAGCCCCAAGATTACATTGATGTACAAATCTCTTGGCGCCATCCCGATCTTTCTGGTATGGACTTATTTTACCTGGCTGATCGTCCTTCTGGGTTGCGAACTCAGTTATATCATCCAGAATTATATTCAATTGAAATATGAAGCCTTCAAAAAAATCCCGCATACCATTGTCGATTCCAAGCTGATTTTCCTGGTATTCATGGTTATCGCCGATCGCTTTTTCAAAGGAAAGGGCGGCGTTACCCAGCGTTTAATTTTAAGAAAAATACCCGTAAAATATGAAGAGATGGAAGCGGTAATCGGGATTCTGAAAGGAAACGGATTTATCGCAGAGACCGACGATGAGCGTTTAATCCCGAAACTCCCCCTGGAAAAAATCAAACCGGGCGACATTCTTTCCCTGGGGTGCAAACCAGATGACATCATCATCAAGGGGAGCGGAGAGGATAAGTCCCCGATCTCCGCATCGGAGGAACTCCAGAATTTCATATTGAGCTGGCATGATGATAAAACTCTAAGAGATTTCTTTAACCTTGCCGATACCCCGAAAACTTAAGGAGGCGTTTATTATGGAAAAAGAAAATGATATTAAAAAGAACTCTCCGGAGAAGCCAAAGAAGAAAAGACGATGGATCAAAATCCTTGCCATAGCTTTCGGCGCCTTGATCGTTCTGTTGATCATCGGCTTTGTTTACATCAGTTCCGCGCACTTTTACCGCCATATCGTATTTCCCATGGCGGGGAAAAAGATCCATCGCGAAATCCGAGCAGAACGCATCCGGATCAGGCCTTTGTCCAGGGTGGAACTCGGCAATTTTACCATTACCAATCCCGGAAATCCCAAAGAACCGCCCCTTGTCAAACTGGGGGGACTGGTCATGAATTACAAAGGTTCGTCCTTTCTCAAGGGCGCCCCGCAAATCGCCTCGATTTCCGTCCTCAGCCCCGAGGCAAATCTCGTTCTTTATGCAGACGGCAAGACCAACCTGGATGGGATGATGACTGCGGAGGCAAAACCGCAACCGGCGAAGCCCCAACCCGGGCAAAAACCCCCTGAACCCATGAAGCTGCCGGATTTCGCCATGAAACTACTGGAGGTCAGCAAGGGAAACGTTCGCGTCACTCAGCTTGACAACAAGGGAAATCTTATCCGAAACGTTTCCCTCGAAAACATAGGATTCAAAATGACGGATATGCAGCCGGATAAAAATGCTCACATGAGCTTCTCCATGAACCTGAATATGGAGGATGTTCCGGCAAAATCAAAAATCGACCGCGCTGAAATTCAGAGCAGCAGCTCCCTTTTCTTTTCCAAAGACCTCTCCAAACTGAACATGGGGGGGAATTTGTCCCTGAATAATTTCGACGGAACATTCCAGGGAAGTCGCATGGATGGTTATTCCATGATAGCGGACGTCAAACTGGCAAAAGACAAGGACGCCTTTGATCTCGAGCCCTTTTCGATCCGTTTCGAACATAAAAACCAAACTGCAGCCAGTATGGAAGCCGCGGGAAGCTACGATCAAAAGAAGGGCGAAGGTCAATTCAATCTCGATGTGAAAAATATCGACAAAAAACTATTGAACCTGATCGGGGCTTATGCGGGCAATATCGATTTCAGAAATACCGCGATGACCTACAAAGGGGATGTAAAAATTGCCGATCAGAACGCCAAGGTGGAAATCAGCGGCGCCCTCGATGTCAAACGCTTCAGCGTCCTCGCTCCCCAGTACCTTCCCAAACCAACCGAGGAAATGGATTTTTCCTTCCATCATAAAATGGTCATGGATAACAAGTCGCAGGTTCTGAGCATCCCCACCATGCAGATCAAAGCCGTACAAAAGGGCAAAGACGTCGTGAACGGAAACCTGGAACAACCTCTGACGCTGGACCTCTCCGGCGCAGGCAAATCCGCCCCATCCGCCCCTCCGATCCAGTATTCTCTCCAGGTGAACAAATTCGACCTGGCGCCTTTTTTCGCCCTGGCGCCTCTTCCCGAGGGAACCCTGATCGGCTCTGCGGATGTCAACTCGAACATCACGATCAATTTCAAGGATAACGGAAAGTCGATCAGCGTCAACGGAGACGCAAGTCTGGACAATTTCTCGGGCAAAGTCATGAACAACAACGTGCCATCAACCGATTTTTCATTAAAGACGGATGTCACGGTTGCGGATTTCAATAAGGTCGATATCAAGACGATGGATTTCTCCATATTGCGGAAAAATGGACCCCAGAGCCAGGGAAAAATAAAAGGCTCTCTTGACATCGCCGCTGGAAGCGGAACCATAAACCTGGAATCCCTGCTGTTCGATCTCATGACGGTTCAGCCGTTTATGCCGCCCGATCCGGTTCTTCTGAAATCCGGAAAGATCAACGCAAAGGCTGCCATCAAACTTTCAAAGCAATTCTCCGTATTCGACGTGAACAGCGCGGCGGATATTACGGGCTTTGGTTGCGAGATGAAGTCGGGGGATGTCATCACGCGCCTGAATATGGATTTTTCCTACTCCCTGAATATGAATTACGATCTTGCGGGAAAGTTGGAAATCGGCGATTTCAAAACCGCCGTGAAATCAGAAGGCAAAGAAGCGGGCGATGTTTCTCTCAAGGGAAACATCGATCTCAACCAGGGAAAGGGCGCTTTGAACCTCTCGGCGAAAGGGATCAATCAAAACGCCTTCAATCCTTTCCTGACGCCTTATATCAAGGACATGGAGATGACATCGCTCAAGATGGATATGGAACAGCAAATCCAGATGTCCCATGGATTTCAGAATATCCAGGTGAATGGCGAAACCTCTGCGGCGGATCTCAAGATCAAACAGGGACAAAGCGATCTGCTTCCTCCCCTCGTTCTCGGTTTGAAAAACAACCTGGGATACCAGCCTTCCAAGCTGACGATCGGGGAACTCGCATTGAAAGCCCATCCGCCGGATAAGCCTGTAGAAACGATACTTTTAACGGGCGATCTGGTTATGGGCGAAAAGGGCGATATGAAATCCACGATGAAGATTCAATCGGATCAGATCACCATAGATCATTTTCTTCCACCCGAACCGGCGGGAGAAGCAAAAGCGCCAGCGCCCAAGACAACCGCCCCGGCGCCCCAGCCTGTCTTGAAAGAACTCGAACCGCTCGATTTGAATTTCTTCACCCTGGATGGCGACGTGAACATCAAGAAAATGCTTTTCAGGGATGTGGTTTTTTCCGATCTTTATGCGGATATCAACATGGCGCAAAGTACGCTCGATTATCCAACCGTCACCATGAAGATAAACAACGCCCCCGTGAATGCAAAGGGATACGTCAAGATGAACGTTCCCGGGTGGGAATATTACGTCAACTCGAACCTCGAGAACCTGGACGTCAAGCCGCTTGTGGACAGTTTCTCTCCGGAATACAAGGATCAGATCACGGGAACCGCGTTTTTCAAAATGGACGTCAAGGGGCGGGGAACCCTGCCGGAAAATCTGCAAAAGCATTTGAAGGGAACGATCAATGGAAATCTGAAGGATGGAAAATTCAGCGGGGTGCCGATCCTTACCAAGCTCGCGGAAGCCATAAAAATAAAGGAGCTCGAGGTTCTGAGATTCTTCGATGGAGTCGTCAACCTCGATATCGCCGATGGCAAGATAAACATTCAGGATATGTATTTCAAGGGACAGGTTCAGAAGTTGGGGCTCAAGGGTTGGTTCGGACTGGATGAAAAAATCGACCTGCTCCTCCAGCTGGGACTCGCCGCGCCCCTGAGCGGGGCTTTGAAAGAACTAAAGTATGTGAGCGACGTGGCGCAGGAAACCGAAGACGGTTATACGGAATTGCCCGTTCCTGTTGGGATGACCGGAACCTTCACAAAACCGATCGCCAGCTTCAAGATTACGAAGATCCTGGAAGAAAAAGGCAAAGAATTCATCAAGGACGCGATCCGGGATCAGTTGAAGAAACGACTGTTTGACTAGTCAATATACGTAAAACGTTCAAATACAAATTTGAGGAGCGCGCTTATGGGATACAGGATATGCCGCCTGCCAGGCGATGGAATCGGGCACGATGTGATGAAGGCTGCCATGATCGTCATGGAGAAAATCCCGCTGGATATCCAGTGGGTGGATGCGGAAGCTGGATGGCGTATGTGGGAGAAATACCAGAACACGGTTCCGGATGAAACATGGAAGGCGCTGGAAAGCGCGGATTGCTGCCTTTTCGGCGCCATTACGTCCAAACCGGGAATCAAGGGATTTTTGAGCGCGATCCTGCAGATACGACAGAAGTTCGATCTGTATATCAACATGCGTCCGTTCAAATCCTATCCGGGCGTTTCGCTCAATTACAGGGACGATATCGACATGGTTCTCTTCCGGGAGAATTCCGAGGATTTATATTCCGGAGTGGAGTTCTATCCAACGCCGGAAGCCCTTATCGACATGCACCCCCGGATGGAGCGGTTCAAGGGAAAGGACGTTGCGGTATCCTGCCGCGTGATCACGCGGGAGGGGTGCCGGCGCATTTGCGAAGCGGCGTTCAGATTCGCGAGCGAAAACGGGCGGAAACGCGTAACGGGCGTTCACAAGGCGAACGTGATCCGGCTTACGGATGGGATTTTTTTAGAGGAATTCCGGAAAGTGGCGGAAAAATATCCTCAGATAGAAACCGCGGAGGAAAACGTGGATGCGGTCGCCATGTGGTTCATCAAGAAACCGGAATTTTACGACGTGCTTGTAACGACGAACATGTTCGGGGACATATTGAGCGATGAAGCGGCGCAGCTGGTGGGAAGTCTGGGGTTTGCGGCGAGCGCGAATATCGGGGACAAATACGCCTTATTCGAACCGAGCCATGGAAGCGCGCCGAAGTACGCGGGGCAGTTCAAGGTGAATCCAACCGCAATGCTTTTATCCGTCAAGATGATGCTCGATTGGCTTGGCGAGAAGGAATGGGCTGCCAGGCTGGAAGCGGCGATTGCGAAGGTTCTCCTGGAAGGAAAGGTGAAGACTTACGATCTGGGTGGCGTCAACGGCACGCTCGAGATGGCGGAGGAAGTGGCGAAGAATCTGTAAGAATAAAATAATATACGCCACGAAGATGAGGCGGTTATTCACGCTTACATATCATGGGATCAGGGAATGGAAACGGGTTCAGATGATATACGATACGAAAAATGCGCTTGTGTGGAGTCCGGGCAATGATCCGAAATCCACGCTTTTTTCCAGGACCTGTTTCGAACGCCCTCCTCTTCGCATGGGAAACGAACTCCTTTTCGCGGATTACCGCAGCAATTTCATTCAGGAAGATGGAACTGGAGCGATCCCTGGCGCACGCTTCCCGGCGATCCTGGTACGCGCGCTGACAATTCACGATTGATATTTTCAACCACAAACTTCGCCTGAAAATCATGCGGGCGAGATTTCAGCAAGACGCCGCGTTCAGAGAAATTCGCGATGCGGTTCCGATTCTTTGAATTTCAAACTTCTCTCTTCAAACTTCAAACTTACTAATGTCCTATCCCGTGTATCATCAGAATCAGGTGCTCCATGGTTTTCAAAATCTCGACCATGTATTCCCCCACCGCCCGAACGCTTCCCGGAAGCGTATAAACCTGGGTTGTTCCCATGATTCCCGCTATGGAACGACTGAGCAGCGCATTCGGATTTTTCTCCCCGTATTTTATCCGAATATGATCCATGATCCCCGGAAGCGGTTTTTCCAGGAGCGGCGCCGCAACATCCGGCGCAATGTCCCGCGAATCCACGCCCGTTCCTCCCGTTGTAATGACAATATCGATACCCTCTTTTCGCGCGGATTCCAGTTCCTTTTTCAAAATATCCGCGTCATCCGGGAAGAGCCGCCTTTCCATCTCCACATGCCATCGTTTGTTCGCAAAATGATGTTCCAGCGTTTTCCAAATTTCCGGACCGCTTTTATCCTCGTATTCCCCGGAAAAGGCGCGATCACTGAGCGTGATCACGCGAAAGCGAAGAATGCGCGGTTCGAATATTATGGCATCGCCTTTTGCGATCGATCCCCCCTTTTTCACCCGGGAGAAAATGCCGTTTTTCGGCATGACGCACGTACCCACAGCGCGAAACACAGCGCAATCGTCACCGTGGCATTCCTTCCCGATCTGGGTAATCTCCAGTACGGTTTCACCGATCCGGACAATATCCAGGAGAGAGACCTTTTCCGGATCGAGCCCGAACGTCGTGATGTTTTCCCCGAACTCCCCAGGATTGAATTTTCTCTGGAATGATTTTCCGAATTGTTCCATGAGTTCGAAGGAAAGGAGGCTGATCTGGCGATGCCCGAAGCCTTCATGCGCATCGCCTGCGATCCCTTTATCCGTAATTTTCGCCGAAGGAACCGGCAACTTGATAATGCCCTTTTTTTCCGAGATATTGACAGAAACCACTTTCATGAATATTCTTCCTTCCGATTAACGATTCACCAATATTTATTCCGCCACAGGGGAAAATAAAGGTCAATTATTTATTGCTTGAGAAACCGCAGGCAAAAATCCTGTCAAAATATTTCCCCCCATGTTCCCTCCTCCTTCGCTAAAGCTACGGAGGATAAAGTGGTAAAAAAACGTCATGAAAATTATCTTCTCTGCGCTCTCTGATCTCTCTGTGGTTAAATAAAAATTTTTAGCGTATTTTCGCGTGTTTCGTAGTTAATGCTTTTTCCACCACGAATCCACCTTCCTTACGCTAAATGCGGTAACTATGGTGGAAAATTCTTCACTAATGAGAGAGTTTTTTTTAAACTTGACCAGAG